>JBGAWA010000082.1:0-22000 GCA_044227805.1 Chitinophagales bacterium
TAGTCCAGCATCATTGCGGCAATGAACTGTTTAGTGGTTGAATAAATTACCATCATCATCTGGAGCGGCTGATTATTTTCCCTCCAGTTGTTCTTTTAATTCCTGCAGTTTCATCAATGCCTCTATAGGGGTGAGTGTATTGGGATTAACCTCAGCAATCCATTGTTTCAGTTTTAACATCGCAGGGTCTTCCTGCTGAAAGATGCTGAGTTGCCATTCACGCACCGGCATTTTCTTAATCCTGTTCTGCATGTTCCGGGCGATTTTTTTCTCTTCCAGCTCTTCGAGGATTTCATTGGCACGGCTTACGACTTGCGAAGGTATGCCGGCCATTTTCGCGACATGAATTCCAAAGCTATGCTGGCTGCCGCCGGGCTGTAATTTGCGGAGAAAGATCACTTTGTTGCCGGCTTCCTTCACCGACACATTATAATTTTTTATCCGTTCAAATTTATTTTCCAGTTCATTCAATTCATGATAATGTGTGGCGAACAAAGTTTTTGCTTTTCCTTTTGGAAAGCCGTGCAGGAATTCTGCGATGGCCCAGGCGATGGAAATACCATCATAAGTGCTTGTTCCCCTGCCAATCTCATCCAGAATCACCAATGAGCGGTCGGAAAGATTATTGAGTATACTCGCGGTTTCCGTCATCTCCACCATGAATGTTGATTCGCCGGATGACAGGTTATCCGATGCGCCGACCCGTGTAAAAATTTTGTCGACGATACCGATTTTCGCCACCGCTGCCGGCACAAAACTTCCCATTTGTGCCATTAATACAATGAGCGCATTTTGACGGATGAAGGCTGACTTGCCCGCCATGTTAGGGCCGGTGATAATAATGATCTGCTGTGTAACATCATCCAGCAACACATCATTGGGAACATAGGACTGATCGTGACCAAGCTGCTGTTCGATCACCGGGTGACGGCCGTCGCGGATTTCGAGCGCATAACCTTCATGAAACTGCGGCCGGCAGTATTTGTTTTTTACGGCAATCTGTGAAAATGAAAAGAGACAGTCGAGTCGCCCGATGGCTTGTGCATTCAACTGAATTTGCGGCACATATTCTTTGAGCGACGTTACCAGCGCTTCGAACAGCTTCAGCTCGAGCACTAAAATTTTTTCTTCTGCGCCCAGTATCTTTTCCTCATAAGTTTTGAGCTCAGGGGTAATGTATCGTTCCGCATTCACCAGTGTCTGTTTCCTGATCCAGTCTCCAGGCACCTTGCTCTTGTGCGCATTGGTGACTTCCAGGTAGTAACCGAAAACATTATTGAATGAGATCTTGAGCGAAGTGATACCGGTACGGTCCTGTTCAGTTTTTTGAATACGAAGCAGGTAATCCTTTCCGGAATGAGCAATCTCTCTCAATGCATCTAACTCTACTGATACGGCATCACGGATGATGCCTCCTTTAGCGGCAACGGGCGGAGCGTCTTCTCTAATTTCACGACCGATACGCTCTTTGATCAGTTCGCAGGGATGTAACTGATCGGCACAATTACGGAATGGTGACTCATCGCGTTCACCCAGCAAATGTTTGATCTGGCCGATCGCCAACAATGCTTTTCTGATCTGGATAATTTCGCGCGGACTGATTTTTCCCAGTGCCACTTTTGCTATAAGGCGCTCCAGGTCTCCAATCTGCCGGATGAGGGCTGACAGGTTTTTTGACAGTTCAGGGTCCTTAATCAGTAATGCTACAAACTGCAGCCTTTCTTCAATAGGGATAATTTCTTTTAATGGAAGCAACAGCCATTTACGTAACATGCGGGCGCCCATGGGAGAGAGTGTCTGATCCAGCACCTGCAGCAATGATTTGCCACCTTCATTATTACTCTGCAGAATCTCCAGGTTGCGCACGGTAAAACGGTCGAGCCATACATAGCGCTCCTCTTCAATGCGGGAGATGCCGGTGATATGATCGAGATGCGGATGTTCGGATGCCTGCAGGTAATGCAATGCCGCACCGGAGGCGATAATAGAAAGGTTTAATTCACTGATGCCAAATCCCTTCAGCGATTGTGTTTCAAAATGTTTGGTGAGCAGTTCATTTGAATAATCAAACTGGAATACCCAGTCATCAATGGTATAGGTGTAATATTTTGTGCCGAACAACTGACGAAAATCTTTTTGTCGCGATTTGGCGAAAATGATTTCAGACGGCTTGAAGCCTTGCAGTAATTTGTCAATATAGTCGGCATTGCCTTGTGCAGCATAAAATTCGCCGGTGGAAATATCGAGCAATGCAATACCTAGCAATTCCGATTCAAAATGAATGGAGCAGAGAAAGTTATTGTTACGGTGATCGAGAATTTTATCATTGTCGGTGACGCCCGGTGTAATTAACTCCGTCACGCCGCGCTTGACAATGGTCTTGGTAAGTTTGGGGTCTTCCAGCTGATCGCATATCGCAACGCGGTATCCGGCTCTCACGAGTTTAGGAAGATAAGTGTCGAGCGCATGGTAGGGAAATCCTGCCAGGTCGGTATAGGTTGCTGCGCCATTGGCGCGCTTTGTCAATACAATACCAAGAACTTGTGCAGTAGTTACCGCATCGGTATCGAATGTCTCATAAAAATCTCCCACCCTGAACAGCAGGATCGCATCAGGATATTTTGCTTTGATGCTTTTATATTGCCCCATCAAAGGGGTTTCTTTTATTTCAGTGGTTTTCTTCAAATCAGGATGTTATGAAAATGATGGTTGCAAGTTAATATTACAACATGGACATAGAACAGATTCGCCTTGAATAATCTTCCGAAGGTAAGGATTCAATCGTTTTAATTTGCCCGTGTAAAATATTTTTCAATGTATCCATCCTCAGCATTTCATAGGTGCACTTTGGTTGCTGAATGACCGGATGTGCTGTTGAAATGGATGGGTAATGCCGGGATTTTGTTCAGCAGTATCAGCCATGATTCGTCAGCAGTATGAAAAGTGATGAGCCACGATTATTGAATGGAAGTATCCTGTTGCGGTATGAATTACCATTATTATCTCCGGGCCAAAACCGTTTCTTTTTTTGAATTGTAAAATGTGGGTTTAATTTGTGACCAATCTGAACCTATGCGAAAATTAGCGGCCGCTGAATTACACCGGCTTACCCTGGAAGCTTATCAATCGTCCGGCCGGATGCCTGTTACCGTAGTGCTGGATAATATTCGAAGCGGTCATAATACAGGTGCCATCTTCAGGACTTGCGATGCTTTTGGAATTGAGAGCCTCTACCTGTGTGGAATTACTCCCTGTCCGCCTAACCGGGAAATTCTAAAAACGGCGCTTGGCAGTACTTCATCCGTATCGTGGTGCCATTTTCCGGATGCGAAGAAAGCATTGGAAAAATTGAAAGAGCAACAATCTGTTATTGTAATGGCCGAGCACACTACAGGAAGTACTGCTTTACAGGATTTCCGCCCGTTGCAGGAAAAAAAATACGCTATTGTTTTTGGAAATGAAGTGGAAGGCATTCAAAGTGATTTGCTTCCATTGGCAGATCAAGTACTTGAAATTCCGCAATTCGGGACAAAGCATTCTTTTAATGTGAGCGTTGCAGCCGGAATCATCTTATGGGATGTATGGAATAAGTTAAGGTGATTACTCTTACCTTATAATAGCTGAAATTCGTCTGTCACAAAAATGTTTTGCGATGGAAGAATGCTGCTGATCATAGCTTCATGGAAAAACCGAGCAGGAAATGTCGTTGTTCATAATACCTTGCAGGATTATCAGGCGGAATATTAGATGAACGTGGATCACGCGGATCGAGATATCGCGGATCGCGCCATTCAGTAGGTACATCGTCGCCATACTCATACGCTTTGCCGGTTACCGGATTTACGATGGCCGTGTTTTTATTATTCAACAGGTTTGTCAGCTCCATGGTCACTGCCAGCTGCACTTTTTTGATCACAAACCATTTCTTAAGGGATGTGTTGAGCCAGAAGGAGGATACGGAGAGATCGCTGTAACGGTTATCAGGATCAGCATCTATCTCGTATATCGGTCTGCCTGAATTGGGTTCCGTGCCAGCAAACAAATAAGGAGTATATCTTCTTCCCGTACGGTAGATTGCTTCTGTATAAAAGCTGAACTGATTGATCCATTTCTTTTTAAATAGTCCGTCTTCGTTGTTGACGGTAAATAAAACATATCCCTTCGCATCCACCGGTGAATCCCATGCCAGGAATGTTTCTTTCGAGCTTACACTGTTACCGGTTGCCAGTATCTCTTCAAGCCCCTGTGAGGCGGAAGAACTCTGTCCGGTGGCTACGCTGTAAGAAATGGATAAACTCGACTCAAACCATTTCTGAATGCGTTTGATATACGTAGCTTCCACGCCGCGCACGCGCGCATAGTCCGCATTGATACGTATTGTTCTGCTCACTTCACGACCGGTAGCATCCTTCAGCAGAATGGTGCTTGATGTAATGAAATCATATTTGTCTTTCCAATACGCGGAAATATCCAAAGCATCATTTTGTGAAATCTGCGATTTCAGTCCGAGCTCATAAGAGATGTCCACCTCGGGATTGAGGTCAGGATTGCCGATGAATCCCAATGTCGAACGATCAGCATAGTAAGGATCAAGCCCGGCATAGATATAAGAAGGATGCGGAGAGATGGTGCTTTGGCCGTAGTTGAAATACATCACCTGGTTTTCCTTAATCGGAAAGCTGGCGGATAACTTAGGCAGCAACCTCACCTTCGTCCGCAGGCCCATCAGGTTTATGGTATGATCGAGGTAACTCTGCCGGATCTCATCGGCAATCAAAGCATCAGGATTCTGAACGGCATCATCTACAAATTTTCCCGGCATCCAGTATTCAAAGCGTAATCCGACTTCTGCAATCAATCCATGGAATTTGTATTTGTCGGATACAAAGAAGGCGCCTTTGACCGGATTGACCTTCCAAACATCACTCACATCACCCAGCCTGAACGATTGTGTAAACTGGCTGTCCGGCAATTCAATCGGTGCACCGATCCAGGGACGGGTAATATCTATCCATTGCAACTCTTCTAATTTGAGTTCTGTCCCAAAGTAAAACCGGTTGAGCGTATTCTTTGAATAAAAAGTGGCAGAACCTTTTGCCGTGTAATCTTCCACATAGTGATCGTGCCAGAGGGTAGCGATACCATCGTTGTTATAGAGTCCGGGTGCCGGGTTTACAAATACAATGGAATCATCGGGATTAAAATAATCGGTGGGAAACTCCACAATGGAAGCAGGATCGAATTCTGTGCTTACTTCTGCAGGGCGCCAGTCGCGACCGTTTGCATCAGCGCGTAAATGCACAAAAAGACGCGACAGTGAAAGGCGGTAGGAGATGTTCGGTTTTGGCGTATGGCTCCAGTTCAATGATTCGAGATTAGTGTCGTGGGTGTACGTATTTGCATTGTCAGGCTGTAAGGCAAAACTGAATTGATAGCCGGGCGTGAATCCGACATCATTGCCGGTAATGCGCAACATGTTGTAATCCTGGTTGGCGGTGATGGAACGCAGGTAGGAGAATGACAATTTTTTAGAGGAGCTGAAATCATAGTTCAGCTTCAGCATACCGGCCCAGCGATTGTCTTCATAAGGTGTCCAAAACTCATCGGGATAGAGGGAAGACACCACCTGATCGGCCGGCGCTTTGATATAGGTGTCAGTGAAGTTAAATTTGAAGGAAGTGAAGTAATGAAGCTTTGCGGGACGGTCTTTCGACAACCTGAGCGGGCCACCCAATCCTGCTTCATAAGTTGATTGGTTGAAGCAGGAATTATGGTCACTGTTAAAACCAAAATTATCCCGCTTCAGCGACAGGGCGCAGGCAAATTTATCACCGCCACTTTTTGTTTTTGTATTCACAATGCCGGAAGTTGCATCGCCGTATTCCACGCCTGGAGCGCTGGTGGTCACATCAATATTATCAATGGCATTGGTTCCGATATCAATACCGAAGCCTGTACCCGCCAAAGGATCGGTAGCGGAGACGTCATCAATATAAAACCCTGTTTCATAGGTTCTGCCTCCACGGATATGAATGCCTTCGGGATTCAGCACTACACCGGTCTGGGTATTCAGCAATCCCTGCACAGCACGGGTAGGGGCCGCCTCTATCACTTCTTTGCTGATCTGCGAGGAGCTTTTGGATTCTTCTACATCTATCAGTGGACGCTCGCCGATGATGACGATTTCCTGATCAATGGTGACAGCTGTGGCATTTAACTGAATGTCGAGCACTTTGTGTTCATCTTGCTTGATGACGATGCCGGTGTATAAGGTTTTTTCATAGCCAATATAACTCACATTCAAGGTATAGGTGCCGGCAGGTAGGCTGATAGAATATTGACCGTTTTCATCTGTTACGGCTCCGTAACGTGTGCCGGTTACCATGATGGTTACTCCGATCAGCTCGCTGTTATCGCTTTTGTCGGTTATTTTTCCGGAGATAATACCTGTTTGTGCAAATACAAGTGCAGGGAGTAATATACAACCTGATAAAGCAAGGAAAATGAAAACCTTCTGCACCATGCGAACAAATGTAAAAGGATTGTATAAACTTTTGCGTGGAAAATGCGACGCCGTCTTATTGAAGGAAACCCTGCATTTTCTCCGCCTCACAAGGGTGACATCAGGATAACAACGAAGGAAATAATTGCAATAGGAAGAGGAAGCTACAGGTTAGTGGCGCCTTCACGAATAATCGTGATGCACGCATCATAATAATGCGGTCAGCTAAAGCGCATCCATGGCTCCTGCCAGGAAAGTAATAGTAAAGGGCAGGCTGATCCAAAACCATTCAGGTAAAAAAATCAGCAGTAATACAAGCGCTGAAAACGAAATAAAAAACAGTAACCAGTAAAGGCTTTTAGATGACTTTTTAGTTTCTTCCATAAATAATATTTTTGCAGGAGCGAGCAAAAGTAAGGATTGTATTGATTAAAAAAAGGATTTTTTTAGACCCTGGATTACAGGGTGATCATCGTGGTTCCGGGCTGGTGTTCCTCTTGCAGTACGCTAATGATACGGCGGTAATCATCTTTGTTTTCAATGAAGTTGATTTTTGATACATCAAGTATTACAATGCGCTGCGCTGCCTGCGTTTTGAAATAATCGAAATATACCTGCTGGATCTTGCCCAGGTATTCACCGGAAATATCCTGTTCATAGGGCCTGCCGCGTTTTGCGATGTTGGAAAGAATCACCGGTACGGGACTGTGCAGATATAGCAACAATTCTGGTTCCGGGAGGGAAGCCTGAATGATATGCGATAAACGCTTGAAGAGTTTGAACTCTTCCTCCACCAGGTTGATGCTGGCAAAAAGATGCGATTTGGCAAATAAATAATCGGTTACCGTAAACGAGCTGAACAAATCCTGCATGGCGGAGACATCTTTCAATTGCTGGTATCTTTCAGCAAGGAAAAACAACTCGAGGGGAAATGCATATTGCCTCGGATTTTTATAGAACAGGGGAAGAAAGGGGTTGTCTGCAAATTGTTCGAGGATGAGCTTGCCGTTGAAATCCTGCGCGAGCATATTAGCGAGAGAGGTTTTGCCTGCCCCGATATTTCCTTCTATCGTGATGTAGTTGTAGCGCAGCATTTCGGTGTGGAAGATACTACTCCGTCCGTTACTTTCGATGGTTGACCGTCGGAGGTGACTGTAGTAAAACCAGGATCGCCATCCGCACGGTAACAGCAGTAACATAGCCTTTATCAATTGGTCTTCACCACCAGGCTGCACTGCATAAGGTTTATAATACGGCTACCTTTTGGGAAAAAATGAGCACTGCATGGCACAGTGTCAAAACACAATGGGATCTTCAGATTGAAAAATACGGGTTGAAAACAAGGCTTTAACATAAATTTGCGCCTTCATCGTCCATACTTAAAAATCTGCCTTCATGAGTTTCTGGAAAATATTCTTTGGTTCGCTGCTCGCCTTTGTGATGGGCACCTTTCTGCTTTTTTTTATCATCATCGCTTTTGTGGCCGCTGTAGCGACCTCATTTTCGAACGTGGAGGTGGCCGTTAGTCCGAACAGTGTGTTAAGCCTTCACCTTGACTACGAGATCGCGGAGCAAACCACTTACATCCCATTCCAGGGGTTATCCTTTTCAGATTTTAAACCTGCCATTGCACCCGGTGTGTATGACATTATGAAAAACATAGAAAAGGCCAAGACAGATCCTTCCATCAAAGGCATTTATCTGAATTTCGGGTATGTAGGACTCGGCATGGCCAATACCGGCCAAATCAGGAATGCGTTGCTTGATTTTAAAAAGTCGGGGAAGTTTATTGTTGCCTACTCCGAATTCTATTCAGAAAAAGCATATTATCTCTGCAGTGTGGCCGACAAAGTGATCCTGAATCCGAAAGGAGTGGTTGAATTCAATGGCATGAGTGCACGGTATCCTTTTTTCAAAGGGCTGCTCGACAAAGTTGGGATTCAGGCGCAGGTATTTTACGATGGCAAATTCAAATCTGCCACGGAGCCCTTCCGCCTCGATTCGATGAGCAGGGAAAATGAACTGATGACGATAACCCTGCTGAAGGATGTACATAGCAAAGTGATGAAGGATATCGCAGAAAGCAGGAAGATCGGAATACTGCAACTCGACAGTATCAACAACAACCTGCTGGTGCAAAACGCAGCCGATGCAAAAAAATACGGACTGGTGGATGAGGTTTGGTTTGATGATCAGGTGCGCGACTACCTGAAGAAACAGCTCGAGTTGACTGAATCGGATAAAGTGGATATGGTTTCGCTGACAAAATATCTTTCTGTGCCCGGGAAAAAGCAGGATGTTAACCTGGAGACCGATAAGATTGCCATACTGTTTGCTTCCGGAGATATCGTGGATGGTAAAGGCGATGACGATAACATCGGTTCCGAAAAATTTGTGAAGCAGCTCAGGAAATTACGCGAAGATGATAAAGTAAAGGCCGTCGTTTTCAGGGTAAATTCACCCGGTGGAAGTGCATTAGCCTCCGATATCATTGCCCGCGAAGTGCAGCTTACTGCTGCTAAAAAGCCGGTAGTTGTTTCCATGGGCGACTATGCTGCATCCGGTGGCTACTATATTTCGGCTTATGCTACTAAAATTGTAGCGCAGCCGAATACACTCACCGGGTCTATTGGCGTATTTGGCATCTATCCGAATATGCAGAAGCTGTTTGAAGACAAGCTGGGAATTCATTTCGACGGAGTGGAAACAGGCAGATATTCTGATTTCGGAGATATTTCACGCCCGATGCGGGAGGACGAAAAATTAATTGTGCAGCGGGGAGTGGATTCTATTTACAGCGATTTCAAGACTACTGTTGTAAAGGGGAGGAACATCAAGGCAACACTGGTTGATACCATTGCACAAGGCAGGGTTTGGACCGGCAGCCAGGCGCTTGCCTTTGGATTGGTGGATACCCTGGGAGGCCTGGAAGATGCAATCAGTATTGCCACGCATCTCTCGAAATCCTCCACCTACCGGCTCGTTGAATATCCTGAGGTGGATAAAGACATGTTTGAACTCATCAGTATGTTCAGAGAGGGGAAAGAACAAAGTGCCATCAGATTGAAGCTCGGTCCGTTTTATTCCGTTTATGAGCAGTTGCAATTGATATCGGCTATGAAAGGTGTACAGGCTCGGATGCCATTTGTACCGGATATTCAATAGCCATTGTTAGCTTGTTAGTTACCGGTTGTATTATTTGCACCACGCTTAACGTGCCGCGATAAATATTGGCGCAGCGGAATTTTTATTTAGCAAGACCGCTGACGAAGATTTGTTATCATCTGTTTTCGCAACCTTGATGACTGTATTTTTGCCCTTGATTAATTTTCTTTTTTGAGAAGCGGTATAGAATGGCTTGCTGGGTGGAGTCGGAGTGTGTTATTTTTTTAATTACTATAACAAAAGCAAGATCTCACTCTTCGACTCCTGTCAGGGTGATACTATTCCTGCTCCGCGCATCACCTGTCAGTTGAAATTGTAAGGTTAGCTGTATGTATTTCTCTTCTGCTGATTGTTTAACCCGGAATTTTCAATAGAAAAATCCAGCTTCGCTGCGACTCTACGCTTATCTGGGTTTGTTCATTTTTTTGAAAGGGAAGATGTTTCACAACCCCTAAGGAGTGCTGCGGAGTGGTTAAACCCGACTCTGTTTTGAACTGCAAAAGGGAGGCTTAATAGATGATGACTTTTGCAGTGGAGGTAATGCCGTTTCCGTCCACTACTCTTAACAAATACATGCCATTGCTGATACCGTTGCGCTCGAGTTGATAGTTGTTATGAAAAGTGCAACTGCGAATTTCTCTGCCAAACAGGTCAAGCAGCGTTAAAGTGCTTTTTTGATTCTTCGATTGATAATTTGAACAGCTAACGGTTGTGGTTGAATGAAAGGGATTAGGAGCAACCGACAATGATGGTATATATCGGGTGATCATTCCAATATCCGTTAGATCTGAAAATTTCAGTGTCAAAATATCTCTGTTCTGGAAAGATCCAGGGGAGCTTTGAAGAGCCATTAAAATATTGTGATCATTATCGAATGCCATAGTACTGATATAATCATTGAGATCAAGTAAAATGCTGTCAGTTTCATACTCCCACAACAGGTTTCCATATTTATCATGTTTATTCATGAAAAAATACGGATCAATACCATCCGGAAAAGTTGAACCGGCAAAATATAGGTTACCTGAAAAATCAGACAGGAGGTGTGCAACTTTATGGGAGTAAGGACCTGCCGCACCCGGAGAATCTGTCCAAACGAGATTTCCGTCTGAATCAAATTTGCTAATAAAATTCCGGGCTTTTGAATAGGCATCATATTCCTTTCCGCATATCACTGGATTTTGATCTGCATCCAGTATCAAATCATAAATATGAATGGTATCATGTTCTATTACATAATCCCATAACAAAATGCCTGAAGCGTTAAATTTTGCCAGGAAGATTCCCCAATAGAATAATCCAATGGTTCCTGCCAGATAGGTGTTCCCGAAATGGTCCACTTGCATTAAAACCGGATTTTCATTTTTGGTGGTCGGGTCATATTTGATATCTGCAAGGAGGTCGCCTGTGGAAGAAAACTTCTTAAGAAAGCCCCTTGTAGAATTGAAATCCGTTAAACTGTAGGTTCCCGAAACATAAAGATTAAGGGAAGAATCTACTTCAAACAGATCAGCATTATAGTTATGTCCATAGTAGCTCGTATCGTTGGTAAATTCTGATAGCAGGTCACCCGACAGATTATACGTTCTTATATGAATCTTTTGATACGATGAAACAGTGTGAATATTTTCGTTCTTATCAATTGTTAATCCCTGCGTACCCAATGCTGACATGTTTATCCATTGCAGGCTGCTATCGTTGTTGTAGCTAAGTAAAAAGCCGGCGCTGTCCAAATCAATATCTCCAAAGCTGCCAGCTAGGTAACAATTTCCCTCATTATCCACCACCAGCCCATCTGCACTATCATCATAATCATTCCTGATTATATGGTGCCAGGCAGTTGTTCCGTCAGCATTGATTTTAAGGGTTAAAATATCATTGGCAAAAGTGTCAACATTGGATATGCCCGTAATATAGATATCGTTGTTTGCACTGATTTTCATTAGTTGCGGGCTTTCATAACCGGCTTCAAAATCGAAACGATTTTCCCATTCAAGTACAGGCTGAGCATACAGCACAGCACCGAGCAATAGAAATTGAATGAATGGGAGTAATTTTTTCATCTCTCCTGAGCGTTTATTGTTCATAAAGAACATTACTGAAGAGTAATGCTCAGCTACCATTGTTCAATTGAAAAATCCGGCTGAAGCGATACAGATTTATGAATGGAAACCTACGGACCTATTCAGGTATAATGTTACTCAGCGGTAAAACTTCTTCACCAATCCGCCGAATGCCACGGCTCCCCAAATTCCCTCCAGTATTACAAATGGTATGAATTGAATCAGCCAGGAGGCATAACAGGAAATGGCGGCACCCAGCAGATTAAGTAAAATGTAAGTGAAACTTTTTTCATTTAAAAGCTGGAATACATTAAGGAAAAAGCCAATCAGCAAGAGGCTTACACCGAATGATGCAATGATGTTCGGAAAATCCATTCTTGGAGGTTTATGACAGGAGTAGAAGACTTGTAATTGAATTTGTTGATCCGGCGCTTTGCAGATCAATAGCGCTCCTGGATTTTTCAACAGCAAAAATCTGTGTTCATTTTACTACCTGATCAGGGTTACGCCGCCATTTAGATGCTCTGATAACTTTAAACCGTGTTCAGTTCCGGCATAAGATATGGTCCAGACATAGGTGCCCATTTCCGCGGGCTTGTTACCGTTCTGCCCGTTCCAGCCGGTATTAGGATCGCTGGTAAAGAACACCACTTCTCCCCAACGGTTGAAAACTTTGAAATCATAAGCGGTAAATTCACAGTTGATGGCAGGAAGAAAAAGATCATTCAATCCGTCGTTGTTAGGCGTAAAGGCATTCGGCACATGCAGGCAACTTCCACAGTCATCAAATGAAACATGGATGCTGTCCAGTGTATGGAAGCAGGAATTGTAAGCGTCAACAGTATAAAGTCCAGGTTCCCGTATTGCGTAATCATGATAGATAGATCCATCCTGCCATCGGTATTCAGCGCCCGGAAAGAAGACATCTTTGAATAATACCTCGCCATAGCAAAGCACAGAATCTTCTCCTAAATCAATCAGCGGTTTTTGTGCTACATACACCCTGTATTCCTGCGGCGCACTGAAGCAACTGCTGTCATCAAATGCAACTGCAGTATATGTCGCATCCTGGAATGGTTGCACGAAATAAGGATCGTCCACCGACAATCCATTATTCCAGATGACGCCATATGTTCCTGCATTGCCACCCACAGCAGGCGCCGTCAGCCGTGCCTGTGTTCCAAAACAGATGGTGGTATCACCCGGATATACAATTGCCAGCGGGTCAGGTTCTTTAATAGTGATTACCGTATCGTATTTGCATTGATGGATATCAATGAGTAAAAGATTGTATTCACCGGCCCCCAGTCCGGTCGCGGTGTTGCTGCCTCCTCCATATGGTGTCCAGACGTAAGTGAAGGGCGGATTGCCGCCTGTAATATTGAGCGACACACTGCCATCTTTATAACCATAGCAAAGTGCATTTTTAAGATCAGTCACCTCAAAATGAACTTCAGGCGGTTCAGATAATGAAATGGTGAGCGTATCGGAGCAATTAAAAGCATCTGTAATCGTAACTTTATAACTATTCGGACACAATCCGCCAATGTTGGCACTCGGAGGTGCGCCATTGGTCCAGGTATAATTATAAGGAGGAACACCACCCGAACCGGCAACGGAAATCAACCCGTCGCAGGCATTGAAACAGTTGATGTCCTGCGAAAATAATTTGGTAGCTTTTACGGCACCGGTGGAAGGCTGGAAAGTTACAATAGCCGTATCCACACATCCGAATGAATCTTTCACGGCGATATAATATGTTCCGCTGTCCATTCCGGAAAAAGAACTGCCACTTTGATAAGGACCGCCATTGAGCGAAAACTCATAAGGAGGAGTGCCTACCGTGCCGGAAGCAAAGATTTCCCCGTTGAAGCCTCCGCAGGTGGGCTGTACCAGGGAATCAATTACTGCTTCTACCGCACTGACAAAGAATTGTACAGAACCAGTATCCGCATTCAATCCGCACAAATCAGTGACCGAGCCCGACAAGTCGGTGATGTGCAATGAATAGTTGCCGCCCGTAGTGATGGCTGGGGATACATTAGCGGTGAAAGTAACTTCAGCCGTGCCACCTGCCAAACAAGTTGTGCCGGTTACGCTGCTGATTACATAAGGTCCACCCGGACCGGTCAGCAGAAAATCAGCTGCCTGCACACTTCCGCAAAGTATATTCTCAGAAAAATTAAATGTGAGTTGACTGTTGTTGCATATAACCTGGTCAATGCTGCTGATATAGGGTTTTACCGTATCGAAGATGGAAGCGGTGGAATTGCTGAAGTCAACGGTATAACCGCCGGTTGTACCGCTCCAGTTATTAATGTTCAGCACATAGGTTTCGCCGGCATTTACATTGAGCAATGCATTAAAGGCATTGGTGGGTCCCGGGCCGTTCCAGTTGCCTGAGCCGGCGGCAGATATTCCCGTAAATCCATACTGTGAAGAATTGCAACTCACCATCAGCGATCCGTTCGTCTGTATCTCGGCGCAGCTCGCACCGGTTAAATTATACATCGCCCAGTCGTAGTCAGCACCAGGTGATGCCGGCACTATGGAAAAGGCGAATGTGCCGCTGCTGCTGATGTTAAAGGTGTACCAACTGCTGTTATATTCACCCGGAATCAGGCAAGTACCCGGGCCCTGTTCATTGGGATAATTGCCGGTACCAAAAGTTGAACTGGGTGTCTGATAAACCTGGTTACAAACCGGAATGGCACCCAAACAATCCTGAAATGTAGGAATCTGTGCATAGGAAGAGCCGGATTGCAGCAATATGCAGCATCCCATTATCACACAGAAGTATCCGGTAATAGTTTTGTAAAGGTGGCTCATCCAAGTTCAAAGATGCTCAAATTTATGAATCATTTGCCAGCAGGCGAAATCAATCTTATCAGGTTATAGACATGTTGCAGCATCTTCATTCATCGCTGCTTTGTCATCACGGCCGGCATATCATCATTACCTTAATAAGGTCACATTGCCTGACAATTTTTCGGTGAAGTAGGTTGCACGCCGTAAGCCAGTATAATCAACCGTCCAAACATAAACGCCGACATCAGCGGGTTGATTCTTATAGTTTCCGTTCCATGCATCATTAACATTGCTGGTTTCATAGATCAATTGACCCCAGCGATTAAATATTTTCATGTTGTAATCACTCACGGGGCAGGTGATGACAGGTCGGAAGAGATCGTTTTGCTGATTACCGTCAGGCGTAAATCCAGTTGGATAATGCACACAGGCGGAACAATCGGTATAATCTGCATGTAGGCTATCAGCGGTCGAAAAACAAGTGTTGTACACATTCACCCAGAAAATGCCGGGCTCATGAATCGTAAAATTATCGGCAGTGGATCCATCCTGCCAGCTATAAGAGGCACCTTCAAAAGCGGCGGATAAGGCTAATGAATCACCAATACATAGCAAAGAGTCTTTCCCCAAATCCACAACAGGTACCTGGTCAACAATCACCGTGAATAGTTGTGGATCACTCCAGCAACCATGACTGTCTGCAGCAACCGCTGAATAGATGGTATCATGTGAAGGGCTTACCGGAAAAGGATTGCCTGTATAAATGCCTTCCCATGTTATGGAATAAGGTGGAGTGCCACCAACGGCTACTGCCCACAACTCTCCGGTTGTTCCCAGGCAGATGATCGTATCAGCAGGTGGGAGAATGCCGACGGGTGCGGGCTGTGATAGGGCGATGGAAGCGCTGAACGTGCATTGCATGGCATCCGTAACAATGAAAGTGTAAAGACCGGCAGCGATATTGGTGCTGGTTAAGTCGCTGCCTCCAGCAGGAGTCCATTGATAGGTATAATCCGGTGTTCCGCCGGTTACGGAAACCGTGATGTGTCCATCGTCATAACCGTTACAGGCTGGCAGTACTAATTCTTCTGTTGTAATCACGAAGGTATCAGGCTGCAGCAACTGTACACTTGCCGTATCGAAACAACCGGCAGCATCAATAATGGTGGCAGTATAATATCCAGCGCAAAGATTGTTGATGGTTGAAGCGGAAGGACCGCCATTGGACCATGCGTAAGTATATGGCATTGTTCCGCCGCTTCCCTGCACTGTGATACTTCCGGTACAGACATTCGGGCATTTCAAGTTGGTGAAAGAAGATATAGCAGCGTCAACGCCGCCCGGGCCAGGTAACAGACTGACCGTTATGGTATCCATGCAACCGGCGCTATCGGTTACCATCATCAGGTAACTGCCTGCGGCAAGTCCTGTAAATGCTCCGTTCGATTGCGTGGCGCCATTATTTAATGAATAATAGTACGGGTCAATTCCCCCATTACCTGAAACGTAGATGGCACCGCTGTTTGCGCTACAGACCGGCTGATGGATGGAGTCGATATGAATCAATGGCCCTGGCGCCTGGAAGATCAGGAAGAGGTGTCGGCGACATTTCCGCATAGATCTGTTACATAATCTGCCGCACCGGTTAAGCCAAACGAATAGGTGGCGCCATTCTCCAGTGCCGGTGAAAAATTGATGGTGAAAGTTTTTTCCTGAACGCCACCGCTTGCGCAGGCAGCACCGGAGACACTGTTGATGGAAAATGGTCCGCCCGGCCCGGAAAGCGAAAAGTCTCCCGCCTGCACGGTGCTGCATAAAACATTTTCTGAAAAGGTGAAGATGAGTGATGTTGAGTTGCATCCGATGGGTGAAACAATTTGCAGTGTAGGAGGCACCGTATCAAAAATGGTGGCGGAGGATGTGGAGAAATCTATGGAGTAGCCACCATTGGAAGTGCTCCAGTTGTGAATATTCAATGCATAGGTTTCCCCGGCGGAGACAGGCAGCAGGTAGTTAAATGCCAGGGTAGGCCCGGGGCCGTTCCAGTTTCCGCTACCGGTGGACGAAATTCCCGTCACACCGTATTGTGAAGAATTACAGCTTGCCATCAGGGAACCATTGGTAGGAATTTCTTCGCACGACGCATTGTTAAGATTATAAAGTGCCCAGTCGTAGTCGGCGGACAGATCAATCGGTGTGATCACAAAGGCAAGATCACCGGAATTAATGACTGTGAAGGTAAACCAGGTGCTGTTCAATTCGCCGGAAACAAGGCACGTTCCCGGGCTCACTTCATTCAGATAGTTACCGCTGCCCAAAGTTGAGCTTCCGGTTGTCCAGACGAAGTCGCAGATAGGAATGGCGCCGAGGCAATCCTGTTCTGGGTATTTGCAGAAAAAGATGTTCGGGCTGAAAGGAGAATTTGCATGCACAACAGCAATAGAAAGAGTATGGCTGAATTCCTGTAAAATAGTTGCATGATGGCTGATGTGATAGTTTAACCTTGATTTATCAATAAATAAAATCAATTTGACGATAATTACCAGTGCTATGGAATTGTTACTTTTTTAAAAAGAAAATTGTTTTTCAAACGCCAAACTGTGCTTCATGATGAGTTTAACCCCGACGTAGAACTACTTAGCTGGTTTGTGAAACTGCTAATTTGCTCTTTGTCAAGACAAATGTTTCACAAACCCTTAGCAGTTCTACGTCGGGGTTAAACCCGTTGCCGTTACGAGCTGCAAAATGTGGGTTAAACTGCAAGATGTGATACTAAAATTATAAATCCTTTATGATACTGATGAAAGAAGTTAACAGCAAGGCATTTATTGTTGAAGAGCTCGTCCTACAATTGGCCCTCGGTGAGTTCAAATTTATAATACCATCTCCGGAAATAGTACAATGATAATAGGCCTAAAAAAAGAATGATGACGAAATACAATTGATACAGCAACATAAAGAAAATGAACGCTGCTATGGCGAATACCCACTGCAGGTATTTTTCCATATCGAGCGGTGGCTTATACAGCAGGCAGTGGTAAGTCATTAATAGGCCAGTGCCGAAAAAGGGTAACCATAAAGCGTCTGTTACAGCTAACCGGTTCGGTAGAGCGAAAATAAATATGACCCACTCCGGAAGCAATACGAGAGTATAGACGAGAGCAAAATTCGACCATCTCCGGAGACTGCTGACCGGCAGGTTGCGGTAGAATCCAACCATTGTCTCTTCAAACTTCCTGAATTCAAAAACCATCACGCTATGTGCTATGAGGCCGGCCATGAAACCCAGCATCACCACACGGCTGTCGTAGTTGTCGAGGAAAAAACCGTTGAGGAAGGCGATGATAATGATCGCTGAGAAAAATTTGGTAACAGTGAAAATCACTTTCATTTCCCGCAGTAGCTGCGAAAGAAAAAAAAGCGGAAAGGTTTGCCTGAACGGGAAGCTCAGCAGCTTGTGCAGGAAAAAAGTTTCTCCGCGCGCAGGATGATTCAGATGAAACCGGTACAGGAAGGCACTCAGGAGGCAGAGAGTTGCATGGATCACAATTACATAAGCTACCATGGCAAATTGACCGGCGTAAATACCGACGGAAACCAGCACGATGGCATAGAGCAGTACCGGCAGATAAAGAAAGCACTGCATCACAAGCAAAACGCCCAACTGCATTTCAGGCGTAAGGGCCGCTAAAATGTAGAGAAACTGGTTTTGCTTTTCCGCAAAGGTTTTAACCGTGAACTGATAACATTTCAAGGCAAATAGTAACCAGATTACAGAAACTGCCAGCATAAAAAGCCATGAGCCCAGCATGGCATACATCAGCGTAAGATGATAGCTGATTAACTGGTCACCCTGTACCACTCCGAATAACAGGATAAAGGTGAACAGAAATAGACCGGCATGACGCTGATAAAATGAATAGCCTACTACGCGATTCAATAATTGCGGCAGTGGCTTCATGCAACAGTTTTTACAGTTTGAACTTCCATCAGCAGCCTGTGCGTGATGGGAAAAGCTGTTGATTCAAATGCCTGGTGTGAGGTGAGGAGGAAGGTGACACCGTGCCTGGCATGGTAATCATGTATCAATTGGTTGATAGCCGGAATGGTTTTATCATCGATGGTAACCAGTGGTTCATCCAGTAAAATAAGTTTGGGCTTGCCGGTGAATGCCAGTAACAAGGATATTTTTTTCATCATTCCACTGGAGTAAGTGCCTGCCGGATGATCTATAAATGAACTGACCTGCAGAATATCTACCAGCTCGCTGACCTGTTCTTTTCCCGCACCTTTTGCTTTAATATATAACTGCAGCAGATCATTTCCGGTGAGGAAAGGCGGATAAACCGGTTCGGCCTCGGCATAATTTACCAATCGCAAATATGCCGTCCTATTATTCTTTAAAGAAATGGATGCATCGATCAAAACCTCTCCTTCAAATGGCAACAGGCCTGCGATCAGTTTCATGAGTGTTGTCTTCCCCGAACCATTAATGCCCTTCAGCCAGTAAATTCCATGATCAAGCTGCAGGCTGGGCACCTGCACTATAGTGGACGAACCGTATGATTTCCTGATTTCCTTTAATACAACAGACATTTTTTCCGGATGCTAAAGTTTAGTGGCCTTTACGGAGTACATCATAGGAATGAGGTTTTCCAGGCTTTTTATCCGGAAATTTCCATCAGCACCCTTAACGGTGTTTTGAAAGCAATTGTATGGAGAGTATGGAAATTCATGCAGGAATTCAATTTTCAGACCATGGGAGATAAGTGCCGTTACTACTTCACCCAGTCCGTGATTCCAGGTAAATGAAGTGGTGTGGATGGCTGCTGCTGTATCAGCATACGTTCCTGATTCTTTTTCTTCTATTACGGAAGCTTGGTTGTAGCTATAGATAATCTTCTCAAACTTGTTGTCAAACATCCACACAACAGGATGAAATTCTGCCATGTAAAATATACCACCCTTTCGGAGCAGACGGGAAATGATGGCAGCCCATTCATCAAGGTCTGGCAGCCAGCCGATTACTCCGTATGAAGTGAAAATGATGTCAAATGTTTCCTGCAGATGCTTTTCTGCGTCATAAACATTGGCGCAAATAAAATTCGCTTCCGCCTGTATTTCTTGGGCCAGTTTCCTGGCAGTGGTGATCGCAGATTCAGAAAAATCAAGACCGGTGACTGTCGCTCCTAACCTATACCAGGAAAGTGTATCCAGCCCAAAATGACATTGCAGGTGAAGCAGTTTTTTCCCCGCCACCGGTCCTACTTCTTCTAATTCAACGGGCATTAGTGTGGTGGCACCGCTGCTGAACAGTTCCTTATTGTAGAATGCCGATTTTTCATGAATGGGCGTGCGCAGATTCCACAGCTGCTTATTGGCTTCGAAATAATCTTTCATAATCTTTCCAGCTATCGGCAATGAAGATAGTAATCGCCAGTGGCAATGCGCCGCAATCATGATAAGCGTGGCATGAAATACACGGATGAGAAATATGCTCATAGCAATGCAAAAAAAATCCACCATGAATGGCATGGTGGATTGCAGGACTGATCACAGCTTATAATCCAAACACCACCTTGCTAAAGGCTCTTTTATTTCCTGCTGTTATGCCAACCAGGTAAATACCGGGCTTGAGCGGGCTGATAAGATGTAAGGTCTGATCATGTTTGCCGGTTTCTTTCATCGCTTTGTAGAGCGGCTGAATAAACTGCCCTTGCATGTTGAACACATCAATCTCTACCATTTCTTCTTCTGTCACATTAAACGCAACATGGAAGAATCCTGTTACTACCGGGTTAGGGTAAACTGAAAAATCAATTGCCTGTTCAGTTATTTCCTGCTCAATAGGTTCTTCCATCTTCAAAGGTTTAGGCTTCACTACCATCGTGGTGGAATAAACATTATCACCATCAACAGCGTCGTTCCAGTTAGTGGCGTTGCCTGCTCCATAAAAAGTGATGTCGCCAATATCGGTGGCGGGGGCTTTCCATTTATAGGTCCATACATTCATGCCGGTTCCAGTGTAGTTGCTCATGTACCTTTTGCCCGTAGATTCGTCTTTCTGTAAGGTGGTGTTTATTTTATCTGTTTCGCTCGGTGTTCCAGCCTGGTTATTGTTTGCATCCAATGAAACCGTCTCAAATCCGAATCGGGTTTTCGTTGTATCATACACCGAAACTGTGATGGTATAATTTTTCCCCACCTTGTATTTGTTACCTGAACCACTGAAAGCCAATGCTACGAAGCCAGGACCAAGGTCCAATCCGGCGCCAATATGGCAATCGGAACAAATGCCTTCACCAGGGGGCTCCGGTTTTTGCTTTGGGAGGTTTTTTCGGAAGAGAATTCACCATTGTTGCAAATAGCAATACCAAGGCGATCATCATTGCAGAAACTGTAATTTTTTTCATAATGGTGGCAATTGAAGTAAGGGTTTGATGAATAGAAAAGAAGGATTATTGTTTAACAATTTTTATTACTGAAACCTTATCGTCACACAGATATTGAAGCAGATATACTCCGTTTGTCAGATACGATAAGTCGATCGTCAACTGGTTTTGACCGGCCTCCAGGCTGCCGAGGCTGGCAATGAACTGTCCGGTGATGGAAAAAAGTTTTAGGTGACCAGGGTCTTCCGCGTAATTGGTTTTTATGGTAAGGGTTTCCGTAAACGGGGCAGGGTAAGCAACTATTTGAGAGGTGGGCAATACATGACCTGGTTCGTCAGTAACCGGTCCGTTTTTCAAAGGAGAGGAAACCGGTAACTTCTGAATAACTGCATCAAACTCTCCGTGAAATTTGCTTTTGATTTTTCCAGCATTGCCATGGCTGGCATCTCCCACATCTTTGCTGGCAGTAGAAAAGGCTGTATATACGGTTCCGTTTTTCCCAAAACACATCGAAGGGCCGTATCCGGTGAAAACACTGGAGGGACCATAGGTCTCCCCTTTGGAACCACCCAGGTAGGTTCCATAAAAAATGCTCATGGAGGTATCTGCACCGTAGTCAGGGTCATTGACCAGTAGAAGGAATGCATCATTTTTTATGTCGGATGTATCGGTAGGATTGCAATTTCCGGCAGGCTTGCCATTAAAAGTGGCACCGGGAAAAGGAGCATAATTTTTTGAACTGAAGAAGTCGCAATTCTTAGTGAGCCCGGTTAAAGCAATGTACTGATGCAAGCCGTCGGAACTGCGCCGGCAACCAACGCCATTAGGATAATCCGGTCCATAACCGCCAACGTAGGTACGCCACTTCACTGTTCCTGCTATATCCAACTTGGCAAGAAAAGCATCGGGGGAGCCACCGGAAGTAGACTGGATATTGCTTCCTATCGTCTTAAAGGAAGAGCTGTCGCTATGGGTGATGCCGCATACAAATATGTTGTTGTCAGGATCCAGCGCTAGCATCCTGGCACGTTCGCGCCCTGCGCCGCCCTGGTAGATGCTCCAGGAAGGCT
>JBGAWA010000083.1:0-19831 GCA_044227805.1 Chitinophagales bacterium
TATTCCAATGATGGAGATGTAGGGATGAATCACGGTTACAGTGATTACTGGAGTATTAAACTTGATACGAATGGTGTGCTATTAGCTTCTTTAGTTGCCGGGGGGAGTAATTATGATGATACGCATTGCAATTCGGCTGGCAATCTTACAGCTATCTGCTTAGGCGGACTCACTATTTCTGATGATTTGGATGTTCAAGAATATAAAGGAAGCGGTGACGGATGGTTGGTGGTTATCAGCGATTACAACAACACTTCCATATCTCAAGCTCAAAATACTATAATTGATGTTTTCCCCAATCCTTCTTCGCATGAATTGACTGTGTGCATGACCGGAGGGAATTTGACTGCCGCATGGTTTGAATTGTTTTCTCTCGATAGCAGAAGAGTACTTAGAAGAAAGATTGGTAAGTGCATCACTTTTGATGTGGAACATCTTCCTCAAGGCCTTTATCACTACAGTGTGACGGGGGATAATAAAATACTTAGTAAAGGCAAGCTGATCATTCAATAATCAAATCCTATTGATATGAACCACTTTTGCATTTTCTTGCTTTTAGTTACTTTTTACATTCCGGTGAGCGCTCAAACCGTTCCGGAGTTTCTCACCAACAAAAGTAACTTTTGCACAACCATAAGCGGCTACCAAGGTGATTGGTCGCTTATCGGTCCTAAAAGTTTTACTACCCCCACCACGGAGCCCTATGTGAGCGGTCAAATAACACAATATCTTGGGCGCATTGAAGCAGTGTGGGTTGACCCATCTGATGAAGATCATATGCTAGCTGCAAGCAATAGCGGCGGTTTATTTGAGTGGACGTCCTCCAGTTCGGAGTGGGTTCCTAAAACCAATCAGCTTCCGGGTATTGGTGTCAATGCCATCGCCGTGTATCAAGGAACGAGTTCAAACATTATTGCACTTGGTACCCAAACCAATAATATGGGTAAGCCATCCTGGACGCACTACGGATGGGGTATCATTTATTCAACCGACGGCGGCAACACCTGGGTCTTAGACCCAGACTTGTATGATGCGAACTTTATTGCGTGGAATCCGCCACCTGTAGTGTATGCACTTAAGTTCATCCCTGGAAGTGATGGGTTGATTGCCGTGACAAAAAACAAAGTTTGGAAAAAAGCAACTTTCACTGGATCATGGTCCAACATCAGTCCTTCGGTGAGTTCCACTTTTGAGTTTAAAGACATGGAAACAAAAGTGACTTCAGGAGGCAGTACTATAATCTGGTTAACAGGAAATGACCCGGCAATCCCCGGTGCGCCCTGGAAATTGTTTTATTCTGTCAATGGTATCTGGTCAGACATTACAAGCTCTCTTCCAACTACGAATCCTCCCGACTGGATCAATGTATCTCTCCCTTCTGCTCATGACGCATACGTCTATTTTTTTCAACCATCTCCTGCTGACGGATATATTTATCATTATACCCTCGGCGGAAGTACCTACACCTATTCAGGCAACACACATCCGGGCAGGTATGGGACAGCATTTGAAGTTTCTCCTGCCGACTCTAATGTGATTTATACAGCCGGGCACCTTTGCAGCGGTTGTTCAGGAGACGTTTGGAAATCAATAAATGGTGGTACAAGCTTCTTTGAAATTTACAGTGTTGACGGCATCGGCTACGGACGACATGTGGATCCCCGCTCCCTGCTTGTCTATTCTCCTACCACCACACATACCAATGAAATAGGAGATAATGATAAACTATTTATTGGAAATGATGGCGGTGTAAGCAAGACTATAAATCCATCAACGGCATCGGATATTACGAACTGGGCAAATCTCAATGGAGCAGGCCTTGCTGTAACTCAATTCTGGGGATTCAGTGGTGTGGAGGAGCAGCCAAATCTACTTTACGGTGGCACACAGGACAATCATACCTTCCGGATGGAGCAAACCAATCTTACATTTGTTCATGGGGACGGTGATGGGTTTGAGACTGAAAGCTATCAGAATACTTCGGGTGATGTGTTGATTTTTTACCAGAAGGGTGGTGGCAATGGCCCCTCCACTGCTTACCGCAAAACAGATGGTATTTCAACCAGCACCAATATTGAACCATCGAGTGCAACTGCCAATAGAGAATTAAGCCAGCCTCTTTACAAATACGGCAACACCCAAGGTGAAAAGTTCCTGCTTGGTGCCAATGACTTATTCATTTCCACCGATGACGGAAATCCAAGCAATTATGTTTCGCAAGGATTGAATGGTAACATACCATTTAATCAAGGGTTTAATGCAATTACTGCAATTGATGTATCGGTTTCAAATTCCGATAGGACGTATGCAGCATTTAATGGTTCAGGAACATCAATTGATCAATGCCGTTATCAGCTTTATTTTAACTCATCATCAGGTTGGTTAAATGTTACGCCCGGCTGGTCATCCACCGATAACGATGAATATCCTACAAAGTGGAATCCAATTACCGGAATTGCTATGGATCCTGATGATTACAATAAGGTGTGGATTACACTTGATGGTTGGTCTTATGATGCATCTGGTAACCTCTCACAATACAAAACAGGAAGTATTTTCTACTCAGATAATGCTGGGACTGCATGGCACTCAGTCAGCACATCAGGGTTGCCAAATTTTCCCATACTAAACATTGTTTTTCAACGGGGCAGTGGTGGAATCGTTTATATCGGGACACTGGCCGGAATTTACCGATGGGTTCAGTCAGGTGCCAATGCCTGGGATGGTTCCTGGGAATGTTTCAGCAATAATTTACCGGCAGCGGTTATTTCAGATCTTGAAATAAATTATTGTGCCGGTAAGCTAAGAGCAGCTACCTGGGGACGTGGTGTATGGGAAACCAACTTGTATCCGCAAACCCTGCTAATACCGGAAACAATCACTACCCAAACCTGGAACACCAGTCAAAAAAGGTTACAATCGATCATGATACCCGCAGGCAACACACTTACCATAAGCGGAAGCACAACAGTAATAAACATGTGCGCCAATACCTACATTAAAGTAATGCCTGGCGCCAAGCTTGTAATTGACGGAGCCACCATTACCAACAGTTGCGGCTTTATGTGGAGTGGCATACAGGTAGTAGGTGATCCCACTAAAACCCAAACAGCAGCCAACCAGGGCGTATTGGAAATGAAAAACGGAGCTAAAATTGAAAATGCTTATGTGGCAGTGATGGCAGATGAGGCTGTTTACACAGCGCCGGATTATGCTTTTCCAAACGGTAGTACCACCGGAGGAGGCGGTATCATTAAGCTGGACGAGTCATTTATCGAACAATGCCGTAATGGAGTTGGTTTTGCGCCGTATCCTGCTTCCGGCATAGCACATGCTAACAAGAGTTATATACGGTTATGCACACTTAGTTGTACAGGCCTGCTCAATACTACCAATCCAAATTACACCCATGAATTCATAAGCCTCAACGATGTTCACGGTGTGCAGATTCAAGGTAATACCTTCAATGGCTTTGCAGGTGCACCGCTTGCCCTGCGTGGTATTGCTATCAGCAGTTTCAATGCTACTTACTTAGTCAATAATTATTGCACTCCCAATCAAAACCCGCCCTGCAATACTTTTACACACAACAGTTTCAACGATCTGTACCGTGGCGTGATTGCATTGGCAAGCGATCCTTCGCAGCTCGTTGGTGTGCTTACTATTGATCAGAATATATTCACCGGCTGTTCCCGCAATATTTACCTCTCCGGCTACACCAATGAGCCGTAAATAACCCGCAATGAAATCAACCTCACTCTTTCCTCTTCTGATACTACCTATGCTATTTATGCATCGGCCTGCAATGGTTATTCAATAGAAGAAAATGACATCAACGGCCAATCCCAATCATTAAGCTATGGCATCCTGATCAATAATTCAGGACCTTACGATAATGCGGTTTACAAAAATTATTTGTCATCGCTACGGTACGGCTGCATTTCAAAAAACCAGAATGCAAACGAATACAACGATATACCCAACCTTGGGTTGCAGTTTCGTTGCAATGAGTTCGACGATGTACGCTTCAATATTGCCGTATTTACTTGCACCTCCTGCACCGGCTACGACGAAACCATACGTAAAAACCAGGGTATCTGTGACGCCACCATCACGGGGCCGGCAGGTAACACATTTACCAATCTTCCCACAGGCGGCTATTCACTCTGGAAACAAGCCAATCCCAAAATCTATTATCATCACCATAGCAACAGTCCGTATGCACCCCCTACAGGCACCTGTCTTCGTTTTATTCCAGATGATTGCCTGATTGATGGAGATGAAAACAGTTGCGCTTCGAATTTCTTAGGTGAATCCTTTGCTCTATCATCTTCAAACATGATGAATTCGATTGCATTAGCGATGACATCGGCAGATTCGCTGATGAATAAAATTGACGGAGGCAGCACCCAGCAATTGCTTGATCTGGCATCGGATGCAGTTGTTTCTACTGCGTCTGCTACTGAATCCCTGCTTGCTGCGAGCCCCTATTTATCTGATACCGTCTTAATAGCTGCTATTAAACGCACTCCTTCCCTGACTGATGCTGAACTTGAACAATTGATGAAAGCCAATGCACCGGTATCGGAAAATGTGTACGAGGTGCTTTCGGTAACAAAGTCAACAGTGGCCAATGATGCCGACCTGTTACAAGTGCAGGATGATGGATTTTCTGCCATGCAAAAATTGGAAAACGAGATCAGCAACGCTAATCTGAAACAATCCGCAGGCATCCATAAATTAGTCAGGTATTTCCTGAAAAATTAGAAAGCTGACAGCGCTTTGCAATACCTGTTATCCATCGGAGCAAATTATCGTGCCTTGCCACTGGCACTTGCATTTTCAGATTTCAAAACGTCACAACAGATCATTGATGAAATGCCGGTTACTTCGGAAAGTGAAATCAACCTGCGCGCCTATTATCAACTGTTGCTCGATCAGCAACAATCAGGCAAGAGTTTGCAAGAATTAGATGAAGGCCAGATCGAACAGGTTCGTAAATGGGGCAATGAAACATCAGAGGCAGGATATTTTGCACTCAATATGCTTAGCTGGCTTAAAGGAGAAATGTATTATGAGGATTTTCCCATAATTGAGGAAGCAACAGATCAGGAAGAAAAAAACTCACAGCAGTCAACGGATAACCTCACTTCATCAACCGTTTTATTAAGCGTGATTCCTAACCCTGCTGCAAATAAAGTAACGGTGTCAATCAGCAATTATGCAAGAGATACATCGTTCACCATTGAAGTTTTTGATTTTACTGGGAACTTGAAATTTGATACTGAGTTACAGACAGGAACAGCAAAAGATATGGACATTTCTGATTTATTACCTGGCGTTTATATGTTTCGGGCAGTAGCTAAATCCGGATCATCGGCGTCGCAAAAGGTATTGGTGGTTCGTTGGTAAAAAGACATTCATTAATAGACACGCTTGTTTGGTCCGTATATACTAATCTCATCCGCTGGAGCATTTGGATTTTCATCCGCATTTTGCTGTTCATCCCACACTTTATTATTCAAAACAGCAACGGGTTTAACTCAGCACTTCCTTCCTGAATAAATCGTGACTTTTTATATATGCAGCAACCTTTTCCGGAACGAGGTAACGAATTGATTTCTTTTCCAGCAGCAATTTCCTGATCAGCGTTGAAGAGATATTCAGGTAAGGGGCTTCGATAAATAAAAGATTAGGATGTTGAACCGCAGCTACTGCCGCAGGCTTATTCCGGTCATAGATCAGCACCTTATGCTTATCGATAATTTTTTGATAGTCCTTCCATTTTTCGAATATGTGCAGGTTGTCCGAGCCCATGATCAGTGCAAATTCGGTGTTTGGATATTTTCGGGCTAATAGCTCCAGCGTATGAATGGAATAAGAGGGTTTAGGCAAGTTGAACTCAATGTCACTCGCCACAAAATGCGCATTGCCCTTGATGGCAAGCTTCAGCAGCTGTAACCTATCTTTTTGCGGCAATAATGATTGTTCGGCTTTGAACGGATTTTGCGGCGAAACAATGAACCACACTTCGTCGAGTTTCACTTGCTGCCGTACAAATTCCGCAATAATCAGATGGCCGGTATGAATGGGATTGAATGAACCAAAGAAGAGACCTGTCATCAGCTGAAACGAAAAATCTAAAATAGTTTATGTGCGGGCAAAGCTACTAACAAACACACATTTGCACTACAAAGGCTTAAACCGTTCAAACCCTTGCAGGCAATCGAAGCAAAAATGCATACTGCGGCAAAGGGTTGAACCAAACATGGATTTCAGGGTCGTATGGCTGCTGCCGCAATGAGGACAGTTTGCTTGTTCAATGGCCAACAGATCAAAATCACCATCGTGATGCAAGGGTGTTCCCAACCCGAATAATTCAAGATTCCGCTTGCCTTGCTCTGTCATCCGGTCGGAAGTCCAGGTAATGGAATCGTCAACCTTAACCTGCACCTGTAGATATCCGAGCGACAATATCTTATCACGGATCTGCTGTTGCAACAGTCGTATGGCAGGGCAAGCCGTGAAGGTTGGCAGCATCATGACAGTGACGGCATCCTGGTCAAAGATTACATCTTCAATTATACCGAGGTCAACCACAGATAGCACCGGTATCTCAGGATCCATCACTTCCTCCAATGAAGACAATATCCTTGCTGATTCAGGCGACGTTACTTTCACCATTCTACTCCTTCTTCCAGTTTAATTACCTCTGCCATCTCTGCCAATAGCCGCGAAAGATGCTCCGTATGATTTCCTTTTCTTCCGCCAAAGGCAATCCGTTCTTCTTTCACTTCGGGAAAATCCAACCCCGCCTTTTGCAGATGAGCGCGAATTTGTTTTTCCCAGTATTCCTGCAGTAGTTTTTCTCCCTGAAAAACAGACTGCGTTATCAGTTCCTCCTCCTCCTCACCGGTCTCAAACAATCCAAGTGCAAATGGCATCGCATATTGCAGCGCCGATTGCATGCGTGCATGGCTTTCTTCCGTTCCATGCCCCAGGCGGGTAATCCATGAATTGGCATGCAGCACATGGTACTTTAACTCGCCTTTTATTTTTCTCGACAACCGTGCGAGCGGTTCGTAGGAAGACGACGATAACATGTCAAAACGGATGGCTGCCGCATGATCGTATAAGAAATGACGCATGAGGCTGAAATCATATTCGCCAATCGGCAGTTCTACAAAATGACAACACCTGAAATCACCGACACTGCGGAGGAAAGCCATTTCATCCGGTGCCGGAAATCCTTGCTGTTCGTGTAAAATGGTATAGAGTGATAAGGCATGCCCTATCTGATCCTGCGCCATAGATGAAAAGGCAATGTCTTCTTCGAGGATGGGACCAAGCCCCGTCCATTCACTGTTACGATGACCTGTCACCAGCGCATCATCCGCCATTTTCAACAGGAGTTCTTGCAATGCACTCATGGGTTGTTTATTTTTCTGCCTCGGCATGCTGCGTTTTTTGTTCCTTTTTGAATTGGTTGATTTTATCGCGTAGCTTATAGCCACCAGCCTCACGGTACATTTTCTCCGGTGTGGTATCAAACATATCGGCGTTGGAGTATCCAAGTGAATAGATTTCAGATGATTTCACCACCCACATGTTGGCGCATTTCAGTCTCCTTCCATATTGTTCCTTGGCAAATACCAATGCCATTTCGGGATCAGGAGCATGTACCACCCCTGCATGGATATGTTGTTCGCCGCGCTTTTTCTGGTGAAAAACTTCGAAAGTGCCCCATTCCTCCATCGCGTGCAGTTGTTGAAAAGCGAGCGACCGCTCCATATCAAGTCGCTGAATGCGAGGATCGATAACCGGTGTTTTTGTTTTCATCTTTTCTGGTATTATCCAATCATCAGGCAAGCGGGATGGAGAACTCCTGCCGTGGATTCATCAGCGCCTCCCGCACCCAGCGGCCCTGATCTTCTGCGAATCTCCTGGTGGCCATACGTTCTCCATTGCAAGGGCCATCGCCGTTAATCACGCGCATAAACTCATCCCAGTCAGGGTCGCTGTATTCCCATTTGCCAGTTTTACTATCCTTATGCAGCATCGGGTCCGGCAGCGTGAGCCCCAGCTCTCTTATCTTGGGCACATAAGAATCCAGAAATTGCTGCCGCATGTCATCATTGCTGGCCATCTTCACTTTCCATCGCATCAGCTTCTCTCCGTGCTGCGACTGTTTGTCTGGCGGCCCGAAGAAATGCATGATCGGTTTCCACCAGCGGTTGAGCGCTTCCTGTACCATTTCACGCTGCAGGGTTGTGCCAAGTGCCATGGCCACGAATGCATCATATCCTTGCTTGATGTGAAATGATTCTTCATAACAGATACGTTCGAGTGCGCGGCAATATGGACCGTACGATCCCTTGGAATTGGCCACCTGGTTGACAATGGCGCCGGCATCAATCAGGAAGCCGATAACAGGCACATCTGCCCAGGTTAACGCGGGATAATTAAAAACGTTGGAGTATTTGGATTTGCCGCTCAGCAAATCGCTGATCATCGCTTCGCGCGACTTGCCAAGCGTTTCGGCGGCGTTATACAGCAACTGTGCGTGTCCCACTTCATCCTGCACTTTTGCTATTAATGCCATCTTACGGCGGAAGCCCGGCGCCCGCGTAATCCATGCGCCTTCCGGCAAAGCGCCCATCACTTCACTGTGAGCATGTTGTTCAATCAACCGGATCAGCTGCCTGCGGTATTCATAGGGCATCCAATCTTCCGGTTCAATTTTTTCACCACTGTTAATGGTGGCTTCAAACGCTGCGAGCAGGACAGGGTCATCCGCATGCTCTTCAAGTTCTATTGGTGTGGGTTCTGTGAAAATGTATCCGCCGCCGTACATTTAGGAAAGAGTTGAAAGGTTGGGAAAGAAAAAGGTGTTTTTCGTGATAGCTTTATGAATGGACGAAGTTATTTTCTCATGCCATCGAGGATGAGCCTGGAAAGGTTTTCTGCAATCTGCTCCGGTGTGAATTTTCCTTTGGGATCGTACCACTCATAAACCCAGTTGAGTGAAGAGAAAATGGTGAGCACTGTAAATGTTTCATCCAGCTTGTTGAATGTTCCGTTGTTCATGCCTTCCCGGATGATTTTCCTGAAAATATTTTCGTAATCGCGGCGAAGTGCTTTGAATTCGGCAAGAAAAGGCTCACTCAGGTGTCGCCAGTCATGGAAGAAAACAGCAGAAGCATCCGTATTGGAAGTGATTACCGCAATATGCGACCTGATCGCTTTCTCCAGCATCTTATCTGAAAGCTTCTGCTCATTGATCACCTTGTGCAGGCCATTGAAAAATTCACCGGCCATGCGAAAGCAGATTTCTTTCAGAATGCTTTCCTTTGAATCGAAGTGGTTATAAAAACTGGCTGCCTCGATACCCACATGATCGGCCAGCTCACGCATAGAAACAGCACGGTAACCTTTCTCTCTGAATTTGTGCTGCGCTATCTGCGTGATCTGGTCTTTCCGCTTGATCGTCTTGTCTTTAGGCATAGTAAACTAACATTTGTTAGCAAAAGTAACTGGTTATTTCTGAAATAAAAAACAAGTTGATGCCTCCTGATGCAGCCGTTCATTGTAGTGGATGATAGCAGTTAAACGGGAATTTTTAACGAAAAAATCCGCGGCACAAACTGCAATAGTGACAAAGTCCCTTCAGGAATCTGCGAATTATATAGTAAGCGCCAACAAGAAAAAACATGCTTGCCAATTGTAACATAACATCATCTTTGTATGTCCTATTGCCAACCCTGTTAGCCGCTGCATAAGACTTAATGGATAAAAGCGCCCCATACGGAATATGTTGATCGACCGCATTGCATCCCCGACCTATATTGGCAAGCGATTGACGGCTTTATCAGCGGTGATGTGGTTGTTATTTTATTCATTGCCTGCCCTGGCTGCTTACAGCTTGTTACCCGAAACAGCTTATCGCCAACAATTCGTCTCCGTAATACCGGAAGGAAACTTTGAAGTGCTGGTGGTGCCCCTCAAAAGAGCAGAAAACCTTTTACTCGTGGAAGCAACGGTTGATTCCGTCACCGGCAACTTCATTCTCGATACCGGAGCACCTTACCTTGTACTGAACAAGACTTATTTCAGGAAAGGAAAAAGCAAAGACGGTGCAAACGCCGGAAGCGTAACGGGAGGTTTTTCTACACGGGTAACGCAGACCATCGTCGACCGCCTTGCTATCCAGGAACTGTTTTTCAAATCTATGCAGGCCGACATGGTCAGCCTTGGCCATATTGAGGACAGCAAAGGCGTTAAGATACTGGGCTTGCTCGGTACCAGCCTCTTTAGTGACCTGGAGATAGAGATCGATGTAAATAAAAATGTTCTATACCTCTACCGGCTTAACAAGGCCGGCGAAAGGATCCATCAAAGCAATCCTTACACAGCGACAAAATTCGATCTTCAGGTACCGATAGAGGTAGAAAACAATGTCATCTTCGTCGCTGCAAAAGTTGGCGACAGTAAGCTGCGCTATTGCCTTGACACGGGGGCGGAAATTAATGTGCTGGGCAATGATGTGCCGAAAAAAGTGTTGCAGCACTTTCAGCTTGGCAGCAGAAACTCACTCACCGGAACCAGCAATCAGCGTGTAGAAGTTTTCGGCGGGGAGCTTGATGCCCTGACCATTGGATCACACACCTTTATAAATTCACAAACCATCCTGGCAGGGCTTGCAGGATTACAGGAAGTTTATAATACCCATATCGACGGTATCTTGGGATTCAACTTTCTGGCAGAAGGCCGCGTGATCATTAATTTCCGGAAAAAGCAATTAACAATGTATTTTTATAACACAAAGTGACCATGACGAATCGCTCAACCTACCAGCCATTGCCCACTCGCGGAATGTTCTCCTCCGCAAGGCTGCCTGCACAGCTTCGTGATGCTATTCACCTGCTGAATTTATGGCAAGGCGTTCTGCTTCATGGTTTTGTTGTACTGTTTGTCTGTTTACTCCTGTTACCAGCTGTCGCCAACGCTCAGAAGAATGAATCGCTGCGAATTGAGAACGGGCTCATCATCGTCCGGTTTGACAAACAGTTCCCCGACGATCTCCAGAAATTGCTCGGCTATTTTAAGCTGAAGGAAGACAGCCTCTGGACCTACCGACAACTCGGCACACTTACTAAAGAAGGGTGGACGATCTCGCATGCAGACAAGAATGTGATAGAGATTGCCAAACCCGTTGATAAAGGCAATGCCATCAACTGGGGCCAACAACCTATTTATATCGACCATCCGAAGGCGACAGCCGGTTCGCCCGGTTATCCGCTGCCGGTTGAATATGGCACCAACAGTTTTAAAGGGGCACCCACAGTATTTGAGAATCCAAAAAAAGATGAAACGATATTTCGTCTTCGCGGTTACACACAGGCCTCCCGTGTTTACCTCAGTGGCAACTTCAACAACTGGAGCACGAATGGCATCGCCATGCAGCGAACCGACAGCGGCTGGGTAGCCATTCAAAAACTGAAACCAGGCAAATACCTCTACAAATTTATTGTGGATGGCTTATGGATTTACGATGCGAACAATCTGCGGCGCGAAAATGACGGACAGGGTTCTTATAACTCCGCCTATTTTCATTACAACTATGTATTTGCGCTGGATGGATATACGGGTGCCAAGAAAGTGGTATTGTGCGGCAGCTTCAACAACTGGAATGAAAAAGAATTGCTGATGCAACGCACAGCAACAGGATGGCGGCTGCCGCTCTACCTGAATGAAGGCACACATGCCTATAAATTCATCGTTGACAAAGAGTGGATCCTTGACCCCAAAAACAAAGTGACGCGTCCCGATGGTAATGGTAACTTCAATTCTTTCATGAGCCTGGGCGACACCTTATTCTTCACCCTTAAAGGATACACTGCTGCAAAAAGTGTAATCCTCACCGGAAACTTTAATGCCTGGAATACGCAGGAACTGCAGATGGCCAAAACTGCTACCGGCTGGAAAATTCCCTATGTACTACGTCCCGGCACCTATGAATATAAGTTTATCGTGGACGGGCAGTGGATCACCGATCCGGACAATCCCGTCACTACCGGCAGCGGCGACCTGATGAATTCACTTCGCACGGTGCAGCCGAACTATACTTTTGTTTTGAACAAATATCCCAATGCGAAAAAAGTATTTCTGAGCGGCAGCTTTAACAATTGGGCTGATCCCGGCTATCCGATGCAGAAGAAAGAGGGTACCTGGTCCGCCGCGGTTTACCTTCCGGCGGGAAAATACACCTACAAATTTATCGTGGATGGCAACTGGATCATTGATCCGGATAACCCGTTATATGATGAAAACGAATACGGCACCGGCAACTCTGTATTGTGGATAGAGCCGGAAGAAACGCTATATGATAATTGAGCATTGCCAAAAGCGAAACACCGTTAGTTCAACCGGAATTTTTCAACTGTTATCATTCTTCTTTCATGATGCATAAATTTTATGAAGTCCTCTTTTTCGTACTGCTTTCGGTTAACGCGCAATCGCAAAACGGAAAAATAATTTCTCAGTCAAAATATATGATTGCCGACAGCTCAATCAAAAAGTGGGAGAAAAATATTCCTGACCTGAAAGCGATGATCAGTTCCATTGATTTTTTCAGCATTACTTATTTATCAGATGGATTAAAAGTGAACGGATATTTAGCCGTTCCGAAAAAGGAAGGAAAATTTCCGGCCGTAATTTACAATCGTGGTGGTAACCGGGACTTTGGCGCATTGAGTGACGGGCAATTGATTCGGTTTCTCGCACTGACGGCGAGCTGGGGATATGTTTGCATTGCAAGTCAATACAGGGGAAATGGCGGTAGTGAAGGAAAGGAAGAATTCGGCGGTAAAGAGGTGAATGACATATTAAATCTTATCCCTTGTTTATCGGCCATCGAAAAAGCCGACACTTCGAGGATCGGTATGTGGGGATGGAGCCGCGGCGGTATGATGACCTATCTTGCCCTAACACATACAAACAAAATCAAAGCGGCAGTAGTAGGATCGGGTATGGCGGATGCTTTTGTGCAAACGAAAAAGCGGCCTGAAATGGATACTGTGTTTGCGGAATTGGCTCCCGGATATTACCGCAACAAAGATTCCGTCTTGAAAATACGCAGTGCTGTCTATTGGGCTGATAAGATTTGCATGACAACACCCTTATTGCTTTTAACCGGCAGCGCAGACTGGAGAGTATCGCCCGAAGAACAACTGGAAATGGTAAATAAGTTATACGAGGCGAAGCATCCGGTACGGTTCGAATTTTTTGAAGGCGGGCAACACAGCCTGATCGAACATTTTGATGAAGTGAATCATGCCGCAAAGAATTTCCTGGATACCTATGTTCGCGATGGAAGAACCATTCCTTCCCTGGAGCCACATGGAAAGTAAAATCTCTTTCAAAGATATTTGCAAACTAAAATGCCTCGTTGTTCATTGTTCGTTGTTATACTAAATAAACCCAATAACAACATTAAGAAATGACTGTGATTAAGATTCAAACTTTAAAGGGTTCCATAGACATTCAGAAACCAGATACAGCATTTTTAAAGCGGTTACAAAATCTATTGCCTTTTGGTGTAATGCCTTTCAATCAACCATTCAATGGAGCAGACTATGGAATGGTTATGCATTGCGGCGAACAGGAAGTCTATTGCCTGAAGCTACAACCTTTGGAGGTGGAACGTAAACAGGCTGAGCTGCTTTTTCAATTTCAACACAGCATGATAATGGATGCTTATCTCAGCTATATCAAAATAGGGTTTTCAGGCGCATACCTTGCTTCGCCTTACCTGAACCAGCGCGACAATGGACTTTGGGAAGCAGGCGTTGCACACTTCATCTTTCCGTCTGAAAACGAAATGAAATATTCAGAAAAATCATTCGGCAAAACATATGACAACCGGTTCGGACAAGGAGCGACAAATATGTTTTTGGGGTTTATGGATTGTTTCAAACAAGCGTTTGCCGAAGCATCGCTGACAATGCCAAAGTATTTAGGAATTGATATTCGTCCCCGATCAGCGTTAAAAAGCTTAGCAATGTATTTTATGGTTGTGGGTTCAGATGTTCTTTGTTTACGGGCAAACTTACGCGAACAGGAAGATGCAGCATGGACCATTTTGGCTGACAGAGGAATAGGCAGGGTTTATCATTTTCCTGTAATTCCAATGACCATCGATGTGTCAGATTTGAATACTGCTAAAGGAATAACCTAGCCTCGTATTTTCAACCCGGATTTTTCAGTGGAAAAATCCCGCTTCGCTGCGACTTAGAACTGCTAAGGGTTTGCTCAATTTGTCAAGAAAAGAAAATGTTTTACAAACCCTAAGCAGTTCTACGTCGGGGTTAAACCCGTTGCCGTTTTGAACTGCAAAATGTGGGTTCAATAGAGAAACCCCGCTTCAAAATTAAATGCCTCCCTGTTACGCAGGGAGGCATTTAAAAAGTTAATCGGCAACAGCTCACTTTGGCGAAGCCGCCTCTTTCGGCGCTGCCTTTTCCGGCTTGTTTGCCTTCAGCTTACTGTAGATGTTTTCCACTTTCTTGTGCTGCATGCTGATTGCTTCCCAGTCTTTGTTCATGGCTTGCACATATTGTTCGTGCTGCTCCGTCGGGGTGCTGTCGTAACGGTCAAGTTTGGATTTAAAATCATTCACCATCGTATTCAGTTTGTTTGTTTCCGTACTGAATTCCGTGTTTTTTTCTGTTGCCGCTTTGGCAGTGAGATCTTGCACCTTCGGTTGCATCTCCGCCAGGTGTTTTGTGAATTCCTGCTTCCTGGCATCTTTCGGTTCTGCTTTTTTAACCTCCGTGGACGACGGAGTTGCCGGAGCTTTTGTTTTAGTGGTTTGTGCCGTTGCATTCATTGTCAGCAATCCGCTGATTGCAAAAGCAAACCATGTGATTTTTACGCCTGCAGTTTTCATTTGATGTTGTTTTAGGTTAGAAGATTTTGTTAGAATAACCGTGCGATTTCAATTCATATGCCACCGGCAACAAGTCCTAACAAAACGGGATTATTTTAACGCTCATTAACCTACTTTAACTTTGCTGCACCTTTAATGCGGTTTTATTATCGCCCCTGTTTGTGTTGGTTACAAGCAGAATGCGGATATTGTTTCAACTCAAATCCTTAATCACCTTATGCTCAGGATCATCAGGACCCATTCTGAAAACCATGATTTTATTGAACTCGTAAAACAGCTGGACGCAGAACTGGCAATAAGAGATGGTGACGATCATGCATATTATGCGCAATTCAATAAGACGGATAAGCTGAAAAATGTGATTGTGGCCTATGAAGATCTCAAGCCCGTTGGCTGCGGGGCCATCAGGGAATATGCCGCTCAGGTGATGGAAGTAAAGCGAATGTACACGGCGCCTGACGAGCGCGGTAAAGGAATTGCTTCCGCCATTCTGCAAGAATTGGAAAAATGGGCTGCCGAATTGTTATCCGTAAAATGCATACTGGAGACAGGGAAGAATCAACCCGAAGCCATCGGCCTCTATCACAGCAATAAATACCGGCGCATCCCTAACTACGGACAGTATGCCGGTATGGAAAACAGTGTATGCTTTGAAAAATTAATCTCCTGACAGGCAGATCTTTCTCAGCTAGGCGATCATTCATTTCACACTGGATTCTTGAAATGTGTAATCCCGCTTACCTTTCAAAGCATTAATTTAACAGCATGTAAGGTGACAGCAAGCGGTGGCAGCAGACCGGATTAAGTGTCCCTGTTTGTTAGCTGACCAACCACCTTCGTTGTCAAATTTGTTTTATGCCAACAGCGTCTCCGAACAATTTCTGGCAATATGATACGGACTACTGGCTTAAGAAATTAAATAGCACGGTAACCGGCCTTAGCACGGAAGCCGCCGGTAAGCTACTCACCTCTGCAGGCAGGCATCCAAAAACACAATCTGAATTTAGAAAGGAAGCCAGTCTTTTCATCGCACAATTTAAGAGCCCGCTCATGCTGCTGCTGATTGGCGCAGTGATTCTATCCGCATTCCTGGGCGACCCTTCTGATGTGGTGATTATTCTTTTCATCATCCTTTCTTCGGGTTTGCTCAGTTTTTTTCAGGAGCGCAATGCAGGCAGGGTTGTTGAGAAATTACAATCCATGATCTCATTGAAATGCTCCGCTTTGCGTGATGGCGCCGAACTGGAAATTGATTCACTGAAAGTTGTGCCGGGTGATGTGCTGGTATTTAATGCAGGTGATATAATACCGGCTGATTGCCTGATTATGGAAGCCAATGAACTGCATACGAATGAATCGAGCCTGACCGGCGAATCGTTTCCGGTTCGTAAGCAGGTGGGTATCGCGGAAGAGCAGACGGAACTGGCAAAAAGAACAAACTGTCTTTGGGAAGGATCAAGCATTGTGAGCGGCAATGCCAAAGCGCTGGTTATTCAAACAGGCAGCAACTCCCTCTTCGGCCATATAACACGAAGTGCTTCCGCAATAGTGGAAACAACCTTCGAAAAAGGGATCAGGGACTTCGGGTTTTTCCTGATGAAAATTACACTGGTGCTCTCGATTTTCATCCTTATCGTGAACCTGCTCAACCACAAGAGTGTGATGGAATCCGCGCTTTTTGCACTGGCGCTGGCTGTAGGAATGGCACCAGAATTACTTCCTGCCATCACTACCATTGCGATGAGCGCGGGTGCCAAACGAATCCTCCAAAAAAAGGTAATCGTCAGGAAACTCACTTCCATTCAAAACCTGGGTGAGGTAAATCTGCTGTGTACCGATAAAACCGGAACCATCACGGAAGGTATCATCAAAGTATCCGGCCTGGTGGATGGCGCCGGAAATCCGGATGAATTTGTAAAGCAACTCGCCGTATGGAATGCCAGGCTTCAGAGCGGCTATGCCAACCCGATTGATGACGCGTTGAAACAACTCGGCACCGATAGCGATTCAACACCGTTGAAATTGGGAGAAGTTCCGTATGATTTTATCCGCAAGCGACTGAGTATCGCTATACAGACAGGGCGCGAAAACCTGCTAATCACGAAGGGAGCCTTTAAGGAAATTATCAGTATCTGCACTGCTATTAAATTGCCCGGCGGCGGCAATGCGCCTATCAACGAGCACATTGATTCATTGAACGCATTGTTTGAGCAGTTTAGCGTGAATGGACTGCGCGCCATCGGCCTCTGCTATAAAACGATTACCGATACCAACATTACAAAAGAACAGTAAAAAGACCTGGTTTTTGCCGGATTTATTTTGTTAAAGGATCAGGCCAAACAAGGAATTGCGGAAACCATCGACAAACTGAGATCATTGCACATTGATTTCAAAATAATCACCGGCGACAATAAGAATGTGGCAAAATCCATCGCGATGAACATTGGCGTTCCCGATCCGGTGATAATGACGGGTAGTCAGCTTGACCAAACCAGCCCGGAAGCCCTTATTCAGCTGGCAAGAAACACACACCTATTTGCCGAAGTGGAGCCACAACAAAAAGAACACATTATTTATGCTTTGAGAAAAACGTATACGGTAGCTTATATGGGTGATGGCATCAATGATGTTGCAGCGATCAATGCCGCGGATATCGGTATTTCTGTTAACAATGCTGCCGATGTGGCCAAGGAGGCTGCTGATTTTGTGCTGATGGATAAAGATCTCTCAGTATTGGTGGACGGTATCACCGAAGGCAGAAAAACATTTGCCAACACCTTGAAATACCTGTACATCAGCACCGGTTCCACTTTTGGCAACATGTGCAGCGTAGCCGCAGCATCACTGATACTACCCTTTTTACCAATGCTTCCCAAGCAAATCCTACTGACTAATTTCATGACTGATATTCCTTATCTCGCCGTAGCATCGGACAATGTGGATGAGAACCAGTTAAAAAAACCCGGGAAATGGAATTTGAAGATGATTCGAAACTACATGCTGGTTTTCGGTATTCAGAGCTCCGTATTTGATGTGATTACATTTATCGTGCTCTTCTATGTTTTACGCGTAAAGGAATCCGCTTTTCAAACAGGCTGGTTTATTGAATCGGTGCTCACGGAGTTACTCATTCTTTTCATCATCCGAACGCAAAAAAACTTCTTCAAAAGCCGGCCGGCCAGGTCATTGCTCTTACTAAGCGTAGCAGGCCTTATACTGACTATTGCACTTCCTTATCTGCCTTTCGCCTTAGAGGCTGGCCTGGTTCCTTTGCCATTATCCTATCTTGCTGCAATAGTCTCAATCGTTATTGCCTATGTCATTTCAGCAGACATTTTAAAAGTCTGGTTTTTTAACAAATATCAAAACGAATGATACTACCAGTGTGAACCGGATGAATTCGAAGTGGTTTGCTTTCAAATAATATATCTCGATTATTATAATTTTTCAGAAGAGCGGTCGAAAAAATCAGCACCCTGCATTGAATCCGGATTTTTTCATTGAATATCCAATGCCGCCCTCTTCTTTTCGCTTTTCAACAATTGTGCATAACCGGTGTGGAGATTTTGTGTACAATATCAGGCGTATAAATTTGCAAAGCGCACAGGGCATGATGTATGTTTGGTGCACTGATTACAACATCCGGTCATTTAGCAATAGGTGGCCTTCCGATCGCAAGAAGAGAAGAAGCAACATCGCAAGATGAGGCGCGGGTTCGAAGATCAGGGTAGTGTAAGGAGCTACGGTTACTTATGCTGCGAAAGCGGAATTGATCGAACAGATTGGTTCCGCTTTCTTCGTTTTACATCAGGTTGTTGCCTCTCCTGTTTTTATGACCGATGCCTTTACCCGTTTTCTTTTTTAACTTATGCATATGATCATCAATCAATAGGGCCTCCTGTAGAATTTCCAGGATAATTGCTTCATGAATTTCCTTCACATCGTAGAAACGAATCAGTCCGAATTGCTTCCGGTTTCCCATCTCCACCATGCCCTGTTCGTTGGACAACAGGTGGCCCTGACAGAATCCAAGGAAAACACCCCGCTTCGGGCCGCCTTTAGCGCTGGCAGGCCAGATACAACAAACACGTCGGTGGCGGAAATAGTATGGTACACCATAAGATAACATCTCCTCAAAATCAGGAGCCGCGCGCAAAACAATATCACGAAGGCGGATGCAGATTTGTTGTTCTGTTACTGGCAGATCAAAGAGAAAGGTTTCAACAGATGACATGTTCAGCTATTAGTGAATATCTAGACAAAATAATCACGCGGGGTGATTTCATGGTGAAAATACAGCGGGTGGTTGAAGCTGAGGCATCGTTTTAACCCGGATTTTTCAGTGGAAAAATCCCGCTTCGCTGCGACTTAGAACTGCTAAGGGTTTGCTCAATTTGTCAAGAAAAGAAAATGTTTCACAAACCCTAAGCAGTTCTACGTCGGGGTTAAACCGGTTGCCGCTTTGAACTGCAAAATGTGGGTTTAAAACATAGAGCAGCAATTGATCTGCATCAATAATGACGTGTTCAGTTTCTTTCGGATTTCATGAACTCAACCTTGAAGTTTATTGAATCCGGATTTTCCCATCAAAAAATCCGCGTCGAAGATGTGCTGCCTGCAAAAACTACAAGTAGCGGCATGCAATGAATGATGGATCTCTGGATAATTTTCAGTTAGTGATAATCCTTGGCAGATTCCTCAAAGTAACATGAATTTTCTGTCAGCACAAATTGATTAATTGCCCTCTGTTTAAGGCTAACCCCTGATGTTGACGGGAACCGCAAGTCATGGATTACTAAAAATTTATTCTTCCACAGTTCGTTCCATCGTGCTTCGAAAAGGTTTCCGGTATCCCGATAGCGGTGACCGCAGGAACAGAGCGAC
>JBGAWA010000084.1:0-19823 GCA_044227805.1 Chitinophagales bacterium
AGCGCTCGCCGTACATTCCGACAATACCCTAACAATTAACGGATCACTTCGGGTTGAGAGTGGCGGTGAAGTAGCAGGATCTGAAACAGAAACGGAAGACATTGGTTATGTACCCACCAACGGGCCGGCTATCACAATGGGCGCAAACGGTGTTGTATATGTTGAAAATTCCGCAGGGCTTGGCAAAGGACTCTTGTCCGAGTCTGCCGCAGCGGTGGCCTTTAAAAACAGGACGGCTGATCTTGACTGGAATATGAATGGTATAAGCAGCGCAGGAACTATTGACTATGCTGCGGCAGGGGCACAGACCGTTACTGACCGAACCTATAATCAGCTGTCAACCAGCAACAGTGGATTTAAATCAATGGCCAACGCGATTACGATAAACAGCACGTTGAGCATCGGAACCAATACGACGCTTGCGAATGGAGGTTATGATATTACAGCAAAAGGATCGGTCGTTAACAATGGCCTTCACGCAGGAGCCGGCAAAATGATCCTCGGCGGCAGCACCAATCAATCGTTGAGCGGAACAGGCACTGAATGGGGAAATCTTCAAATGAACAATGCGGCAGGTGCCACTTGTAATTCAACACTCAATACAACCGGTATTGTTACCCTCACTTCCGGAATACTCACCACATCTGCGCCTGCCAAGCTCGTCTTTGGCACTGTGGGCGGCTTTCTTGGTGGCAGTGCTTCGAGTTGCGTATATGGACCCGTTTCAAAAACCACCGCTTCAACCGCTGAGTTTACTTTTCAAGTCGGCAAAGGATTGAATTACCGGCCAATCAGTGTAACGCCGGCAACGGCTGCCGCCACAACATGGACAGCCGAATATTTCGCAACTGCCTACGTAAACACAAGCAGTGTTTTGGCTCCGGTGACTTCGGTGAATACACATTCTTACTGGACACTCGACCGAAGTAGCGGTGCTGACGGCACTGTTAAACTGCAATGGAATACCACTGAAGCGCTGACTGATTTGAATGGATTGACCGTGGCACGCTGGGATGGCGCGCAATGGACAGATGCAGGCGTTACCGCCACTACAGGCACCATCACCTCCGGAACGGTAACTTCTGCTACTGTTAACTCCTTTTCACCTTTCACACTCGGTGAAGCTAATACCATCGCCACGGGCGCAATCACCGGTTCACCGTTTTGCCCGGGTGCAGCCGTGAGTGTACCATTCACTTCAACAGGCACGTTTGGAGGAAGCAATGTTTACAAAGCACAGATCTCTGATAAAATGGGTTCCTTTGATGCTGCCGTTGATATGGGCAGCATAACAAGTTCCGCCAATTCCGGCACCATCAATACAGTGATACCTTCCAAGACTGCCGGCGGAACAAAATTCAGGATAAGGGTTGTCAGCAGCTCGCCTTCCGTGATTGGCAGTAACAACGGCAGCAACCTGAAGGTTACATCATGCGATGCGCCAACAGGCATCACCGTCAGTCCGATCAACCAGACGAATGCCACCATCAACTGGACGGCTGTGCCATGTGCATACACTTACACAATTCAATACCGTGTGCAAGGCACTTCCAAATGGACGAAGAAGAAGGAACTGACGGGCACTTCCAAAAAATTAACCAGCCTGCTTGCCAATACGGTATATGAATACAAGATGCAAACCGTTTGCACTGCCGATAATAAGTCAAAGTCGAGTTTCACCGACGTGCAGACATTTACCACCTTACTTAAACTTGAAGGGCAGCACAATGAAAGCGAAATGGCGGCTATGCAACTTTATCCTAACCCTGCTGTGGATAATACCATCCTCTCTTTTGAGGCAGAAACTTCCGGCAATGCTGAAGTGTCTATTTTCAATACCATCGGACAGCAACTTTATAGTTTTAAAAAGAATTATTCAGCCGGCATAAATGAAATCACGCTGGATTTGAGCACACTTCGTCCGGGTATTTATTTTGTTCAGCTGCATTGCGGTGATAAGAACACTTTGCAGAAACTGGTGAAGGAATAAAGGCTGATCGGCAACTTATGAGTCAAGAAGCCGAAGGATCTTGCTGCTAAAACTGACGGGAGCTTATCATTTTATTCGAAGGAGTAAACTGGTAAGCCCCCGACCGTTTTGTGAAGGACGGGAACGGCAAAGCAGTTGTTATTCCTCCACATAATAGTTCACGATGTAAACAGGTTGCCCCATTCCACTGCTCATCAGATAATCGTGATTATTCACCACCTTAATCCTTTCTGCAGCAATGGATTTTGATACAGTCAGATAATTCAGCACCTGCTTATTTCTCTCTTCCATCATTTTATTGAGTTGCTGTTCAACATTTCCCGCGCCAAGGAACCTGATACATTTTTCCTGCGTCGAGAGCAGATCATCACCGGTCAAACCTAACTGTTGATTGAGGTAAGTAATAAACAGAGAATCTTTATTGGAAATGGCTTCGGCCTGTTCGATTTCCGTAGCAGAAAGGCTGTCTTTCGCTGATCTTACAATTTGCGTAGCATAGTACTGCTTCTTTGCTGCCAGCAATGCCAGTTGTTCCTGTTCAGCCAGTGTGTCGCTTACCTGTTTTAGTTCGACACTCATCTCCGGCTTCGCCTGCAGCACAGCCACCACCTGTTCCAGTTTGTTAAACTGATCCTTCTGCAAATCATGCTGGAGATACTCAAATGGAATTTGCTTCATGGATTCTTCATCCGCGCCAAACATATTTGCAATCAATCTGAAGGGCGCCGTAGCTGCTTTCACCAGGATATTCTCTATCACCTGCCAGATCACTTTGCCCAATTTATAGTCCGGGTCATTCAGATCTCCTTCTACCGGAATGTCCAGGTTGATATTTCCATGCACATCCTTCAGCAGAGATACCGCCAGTCGCACCGGTACATTGTACAATGGATGATCACTGATTTTTTTGCCCGCAGTGAGTTCCACTGCCGAAATCGTATTAGTGCTTTTGAGCATTCCGTTGCTGACCGTAGTCTGTGTTGAATAATCAATAACGCCACCGAGAAAGGGGGTGGCCACGTAGAAGCGGGAGTACGGATTCAAGTCGGATATCTTAATACCCGTGACGGCAAAATTCAACCTGAAATTATTGAAGTCGGGCGTTGCGGCCATATAGGCAACCAGTTTACCGGAATGATTAATTGTGGCGGACGACCTGGCGATAATACTGTCATGTTGTGAATTGATTTTTCCGGATACGAAAGCAGCATCTTCAATATCATAGCTGAAACGATCTTCCAGCGTATAATCATTGTACAGGAAATGTCCGTTGCGCAGGATAATGCTGTCGGCGCTGTAGTTACTGATCAGGTAATCCCTGGAAAGCAGTTTCACATAAGAACCCATCAGCGTAAAAATATTCGTGTAGTCCAGCTCTTCATCATCTGCTGCCAGGGAATCAGGCATTGATTCGCCGGCAGTCACCAGCATCCGGGATACATTATTTCCATTGATGTATAAATCAAATTTGAAATAAGGATGGTCAAGCAATATCTTGTGTATATCAAACCTGTTCTCTTTTATGTTCACCGTGTCAATCTGCAGCTGAAATTGCCGGAAAGAAGTAAAGTTGGTATTAGCAGTATCCCTGATTGAAATATTATCCAATGATATCAAACCGGATACGGCAAGGTCATCCAGCGCGTTAAAATTTCCCCTGAACTTCAGTCCTGCATTTACAAAGCCATCCAATCCGCCGATGTGCATCATCGAATTCAATGACTTGTAATATTTCTTAACGTCAACATTCTTTGCTTGAAGTTCAATAGCATAATCCAAGGAATCAATTGTAAGCTGCAGGTTGCAGGCGATCTCACCACCGCTGCCAAAGGAGAAATCAGCAGCCATCATCAGTTCAGGATTATCCCAGGTGAAGGAAGGACATTGGAAATGGAGGTTGATTAATTGAGTGGTATCCTTGTATGGAACATTGACATGTTCGATAGATCCGCTGTCTATCTCCAGGTTTCTGATCCAGAATTTCACGGGTGATGCAGCAGGCGTTTCAGTTTGACTGGTATCGGATGCAGCCAGGTGCTGCACAATATCATCATAGCTGAAATGATTGCCGTATTGGTAAACGATAACCTCCGGATGCAAGAATTTCATTTCATTGATCTCCCATTCGCCCCGCAACATTTTTTTTACCGTGATATTGGATGAAATCCTGTGGCAATAAAAAAACACCTGCTTATCATCCTGTTCATACACATTCAGATCGGTGATGGTCATTGTTCCGGTAAAGAAATTCAGAAACAACCCTTTCATGGTAATCTGCCTGCCAGTTACCGGCTTGCTGTATTTTTCAATAATATATTTGGTGATGGGCGAAATAAACACAGCGGCCAATACCAATGTGGCCATAATGAGTATGACGAGTAATATTCCGGTTCGCTTTAGCCATTTCATAGGTCAAACATAATTTACCTTTTCAGTTTCTGATAAGAATCTGCCGGTTTTTTATTACGGGAAAAATGCGATGTGGTACGATGGAGAAGAGCAGCATTCAAACACGAATTCTTAAATATGAAATCCTACTTCACTACGACTAAGAATTGCTCATGATTTACACATTGTTATCAGAAAATAAATTATTTAGCAACCCCTAAGCAGTATTACTTCGAGGTTAAACCAATTTTTTTTTAACTGCGAAATGTGGGTTACCCCAGATTTGGACTTGCGCTTAATGATATGAGACAGATCGCTATTGTCCAGAGCGAATAATCATATTCTCGCTTACGCAATGTCCTGAATTTAGAAGTGAGAGGATATTTGTGCGTTGTAAGCCAGACTGCCTGATTCGGTCATTACTTTTCATCTTCTCAAATACAGCCTCCATTCAACCCACAACTATTTTTGAACAACTATCATTTCAGAGATTCTACATCCGGACTGTTCCACTTCCATTAAATACATTCCCCCGGCTAATTCCTTGGTGGAAACCGTCATAACTTCAATCGTACTTTTTGAATCAAAGTGTCGAACGAAGACCGCTTGATCAAGCACGTTATATAATGTTAGTGTCATTTTTCCGGGTGCTTGCGAAACAACCTTAATTTTCAATAGATCGTTGCAAGGATTCGGATAAAAATAGGCCTGTAATTGATCCGGATATGCATTGGATATTTTGTCATATTCCTTTGCAAGCCATGGGATTGCGGATGTAATAGTTTTTAACTTATAACAGGCATCCGGGTCATATGCTTCTTCACCGTGCGCAATTTCTAACCGGTAGCCTGACTTTGGTGCATTATTATAAATAATGGTTTCAGCGGATGTTCCCGGATTGGCTGATGTGAACAATAGATCACCGTTTGCTTTATACAGTTTCAGGTCATAATCAGCAACGAGTTCCGTTAGTTCAATCATTAGATTTGTGATTGAAGTAGTCTTTATGATAAACCAGTCCTCATCCTCTTCATCTTCAATCGAGCCTGTGTACCCATATAAAAGACTATCGGTATAAGGGGTCAGCTTCACGGCGGTTTCAAAGGAGTTATTAGGCTCATAAGTATCATCACAGGCTTTATCCACACTAAATTTGACTACTACAGTTTCCAAGCCACCGTTTGATGCCGTTTGATAGGCTCCCGGAGTAACGGAGAAATTTTGGTCGGATCGCAAATACAATAAAAGGAATCCTTTGCCATCCAGGGCAAGGCTATGAAGATCTTGTGCCCCGGAGTCACCAATATAGGTTCCCCAATTCCTTTCGCCTTCTGTAGTAAACTTACCTACAAACCCATCGACGGCTCCAGTATAATCCGGCATGAATGATTCCGGAGTTGAAATATTCACCGTGCTTAATGTTCTGCCACCAACATACAGCACATCATGTTTGCGGTCAATGGCAATCGTCCATAACTGGTCTTCGCTGTCGCCACCATAGTAAGTGCTCCAATCTAGAGAACCATCCGATTCGAATTTGGCGATATAGCCATCATACAAACGCAGGTTGCCAATGTAGCCTTCGTACCAGGCTGTCTGAAAAGCATCTTCAGATGCAATATTCAATTTACTGGAAGTCATGCCAACTGCATAAACATTTCCATCATCATCAGTTACTATTTCTCTTCCCCGTTCATCATCTTCGCCGCCGAAATAAGTGCACCAAAAAAAATTCCCGCTCGTGTCCCATTTCGCCAAAAAGGCATCATTAATTCCACCACCATAATCACTTTGATGCACTCCTGTCGTACTCAATCCCGAGTTACTGGTAGTTGTGCCCTGCAAGAACAAATCACCATGGTTTCCAAGCACGATTCCATGTCCACGATCGTTGCCCAGCGCACCGAAATAAGAGCACCATTCTATGCCACCTTCAGGATTCATTTTTCCGATGAATGCCTCACCTTCATTTCCCGATTTGATCTCCTGGTAAGATCCTGTGGTGGAAATCTGATTATTGCTCAATGTATATCCGCTGAAAAACAGGTTTCCATGCAAGTCACAGGTAATACCAAAGACCTCATCCACAATGGAACCTCCCAAATAAGTACACCATTGCCGGATGCCGGAATCATCGAACTTGGCAATGAAAACATCTTCCACACCGCCAAATATTGCCTGATGCACGTTTGCAGTAGCGATTCCGGTTGAACTGGATGTCCAGCCTGCCAAATAAATATCATCCGTTGAAGTGGTAGTTACCTGGATACCTTTGTCCGATTTATCGGATCCATAATACGTGGCCCAGTCTAATTTACCATTCGCTTTAAACATAGCAACATAAGCATCGTAAGGATCTCCGCCATAGGTGGTTTGATGTGCCCCGTTACTGGCAATGAATTGAGTACTGGTTGTGGCTCCGGTGATGATCACCCTTTTTTTTGAATCCGTTGTTATTTGACCCCAGACATTCTCTTCGTCATTATTGCCTCCAAAATAGCTTGACCAAATTATGTTGGGATCAATTACAATTGTTTCCTGCTTATCAGGATTAATAGTATAACTAACGGTATTACCTTTAAATTTATAGGAAGCATCCACTATCAAGTGTTCCTCTTCTGTAAATGCAATTACATTACTTTCTGAAATGATACCTGCTGCCGTCCTGAAAGAATATCCTCCATTGAGCAATCCAACCGTTGGTACTGAGCCGCTATATTGCAATTTAATTTTTTGATAATCCGCCCCGGGATGAATAATCCATTCATAGTTCAAAGCGGTGCCTTGTTCCTTTTCCGGCACTGAAAATATCAGGTCGATACCATCATAAATATTTTTATACACTACCTGTTGGAAACTTTGAACTCCGGTAATCCCTTTTTCGGGTGTATTGGTTGTGTAATAATTTAGCATAGCGCCGGTGGTATCTTTCCCTACGATTTGTACGGACGCAGCAGCACCCACCACTTTTACATCTATTCGTTGAGATCGAAGTTGTTTGTAATCTTCCATCCGATCAAATTGTCTTCCAGTAACCATGCGTTGCTCACCAGATTCATTCAGCCTGTATTTATCAGGTATTAATTCGAATACCTCGTAGCTGAACCCATTTTTCTGCAATTGAAGATTGAACAGGCCTGCCGAATAAAGAAAGCAAACATCATCGTTTGTGCGATCGTGCTGGTCCCTTATCTGTCCTTTATTTTCAACAAATCCGTTGATCTGGCTTTCAAAACCATAATTTCTTTGTGGAACGAGTTGAGCTTGCGCTATATAATTTGAAACAAAAGCAATACATAAGATGAGCGCAATTTTCATAACTGAATTTTTAAATTAAATTATTTGACAGTCAGTTTACATCAATTGAAATAAGAGATTATGATGAAATATGAATAACGACAAGTTCTGCCCTATTCAGATCAACCACATTCACTATGTATACTTCATTTTCAGAAACAAGTTTCCACTTTAGCGGATAAACCAATTTTTTTTATAACAAGTATTGCTGGCGGTTTAGATGAATAGATTTATCACCGTCATTTGATAGAGATTGGCTTTTCATTCACTATTACATTTCGGAGAAATAAATCACGACCGGACTACTTCATAATAAATTGTGAATTTTCTGATGCACAGATTAACAAGCATCTTTCAATAGAAAGCACACGCCAAGATTCCAATGATCGCTATTGATGGTTTAAAAAATGTGTTTCACGCACACTTTGATAGACTCTCATTCTTTGGAATCAGGCGATATTAAATACAAGAGCCCTTGTAAAAATGATTTACAAGGGCTTTCACTGTAGGGCGGTCCGGATGGGACTCGAACTAATTCATTTATTTTCTTTAGTTTGCTTTTTTACAACTGTAAATCAATAATTTGTAAATAATCAGGTTGCTATCTGAAGCAACTGATGTTAATAAAATGTTCAAAATGTTTACCTCGATGTTTACCTCGGCTTCAGTTTTTCCCGTATATTTATAAGAAATAAAAAACATTTTATGGCAAGCGTTTCAATCATTTTCAGAAAGGAAAATTTGAATAAAAATGGTGAGGCCCCTATTCATCTCCGGATAATTAAGGACCGCAAAATCAATTTCATTTCCACGGGTATAATGCTACCTAAAAAATATTGGGATGAAAAGAACCGTAAGATTAAGGTCGGCTTTCCCAATAGTAAGCGACTGAATTCTTTTCTCTCCAATAAATTCGCTGAGCTTCAGGATCAGGTATTCGAGCATGAAACTATTTCCAAATCACTATCTACCCGCCAGATAAAAGAGAAAATCTACGGTAGGAAACCGGGTGATTTTTTTGCTTTTGCCGATGAAGCCTTGCAAGCGTATTTAAAAGCTGACCAAATCAGCACTTATGATAGAGGCCGGTATATCATAGCAAAATTAAAGGCTTATTGGAGTGATAGGGATTTGACCTTTCAGGATATATCACTTCATTTTCTATCGAAATATGAAGCTTATCTCAAATCTGAGCTTCATAACAGCACCAACACAATTCATAAAAACCTAAAGTTTATCCGAAAACTCTTCAATGATGCTTATCGTCTGGACTTGATTGAACACAATCAGAATCCGTTTCATAAGTACCAACTGAAAACACAAAAAACACAACGTGAGTTTTTGTCCGAGGATGAGCTAAACCTCATTGAAAACTTCAAGACTACTTCCGGCACTCGCATGGAGCTTCACAAGAACATGTTTGTCTTCGCATCATATGCCGGTGGCCTGCGGGTTTCAGATGTGTTGCAACTGAAATGGAAAAATTTTGACGGTTCCCATATTCGCATTGCCATAAAGAAAACAGGCCAACAGCTCGCTTTCAAACTTCCGGAGAGAGCCCTTGAGATCATTAATGCTTACAAACCATCAAAACCCAATGCTGAGCAATTCATTTTTCCCATGCTATCTGATCAATTGGATATGAACAATGCAAGAAAAGTCAATTCCGAAATCTCCAGTGCAACGGCTTACATCAACAAAAACCTAAAATTGATTGCTCAAAAAGTTGGCATTGAAAAACCTTTGAGCTTCCACATCAGCCGCCACACCTGGGCTACCCGTGCGCTTCGGAAAGGAATAAGTATTGACAAAGTTTCCAAGATCATGGGACATGCCGCAATCCGGGAAACCCAGATTTACGCGAAGATTGTAAATGAAGAACTGGACAAAGCGATGGATGTGTTTAACGTGTAAGCATTATTCACGGTCTCTATAGTTTGTCATCCGTAAATTTCCACGGACTTTTTTCCACCAACGGTGCCGATCGGTTCCACCGTAACGGTACCGATGACCGTGAAAACGGTTTTTAGGGCAATTACCCAATAAACTGCCAAATGGACCCTGAAATTGCTGGTCAAAATGCATCATAAAAGGGTTTTCGGTGGCGTGGATACGGTAAGTATGGGCATTTTATGTACCGGCATCAACTTACAATCACCCATAAAACCCAAGGTTTGATGACCAGAGTAATACCGTAATGCTGAAAAGCCAATCCGCGGTAACCGTTCGGTTTACTTTACGGTGAAAGCCAAAGTTACTTTCATAAGAGAAACTTTAAAACCTTCTTACTTACCGTAAAAGAAAGCACTTCTATATTCAGAAGTCACTTTCGCAAGAAGTGATTATTTAGTACTTGCTTGTAAATAAAACTTCACAAAATTAATTTCAAGCGTAAGTACAGTAAGTACCAGGCTTACTCGGAATTGAATTCGTGTTTTTGCAAATGGAAGTTCACCACTTTGCTTCGCTTTGCACTGCAAGTCTCTTAATGCTTCCAAAAGTAAGTGCCGTTGTTTGCTTCTCTTTGCACTGTAAGTGATAGCGCTACTGCTTACCGGAAGTCACTTCCGAGAGAAGTGAATTTCAAAGTATTACTTTATAAAAACCAGCACTCGAACAAAATAGCTGTAAGCGCTGCCTTTACGAGGCTTACTTCTGATAGAAAATCTAATTTAGAAAATGGAAGTTCTTTGGTTTGCTTTACTTTGCAGTATAAGCCTTTTAATACTTCTAAAAGTAAGTGCTGTTGTTTACTTCACTTTGCACTGTAAGTAACTTTGCTTTCGATAGCGAAAGTGATTGCTTTGGGAAATGATCTAAAGTACTTCTACTTAAACAACACTTCTAAATGAATTTAGAAATTGTAAGTACTTCATTTACCAGGCTTACTGCTTTTAAAAACACCTGCTTTGGCTTGTTTTACTTTGTACTTAAAGCGGCCTTAGCATCCATTCCTCTCTACTTTTGAATAATGGTATTCATTATATGCATACTTGCCTTTACTTACCAGAATTAATTCACCTTAATTATTGTGCTGGAAGTTGCATGTGCATATTGCCGCTTTGAAAGTCACCCTATCATTAGGGAACTTACCACTTCCAATTTTACGTTTCAGTGCGTCCAATCATATTTACCAGTAAGTATTGTTATTCATAACTTTCGAAAGCAAAACCACTTTCTGTTTTATTATTTCACCAAACAGACTTCCTTCTCATGGTTGACCGAATACCCGATTTTTCATCGGGTTGAGCATACCATGATATAAAAAAAGAAAGTTCCGTCTTCTGAAAGCCGGAACACCGCTTACCTTTTTAAAACAAAATAGAAAGTTGAGTCACTTTCAAAAACAAGTCATGAATCTTTCTTTCATGGCGTTTTTGCAAGTGTCTCAATGCCACTTAAAAAGAATGGCTGGCGGGAGGATTCTGTCGTGCAAAAATGAAAACGTCCATATACTTTTAAAGAAACCAGTGCCTGTTTTCGTTTTTCGCATCTGAATCCGTTGCGTTTTTTCAGTGTTATTTTTTTAAGCCATCAAAATCTCCTGAAACCCGCCTCCAGATACATTTTCAGCAGGATAGTTTTATAGAAATTTCTTGAAGGAACTCTTTACATCATTCCTTCATCAGCGAATGAATAATATCCGTCAGTTGTGATGATCAGGTGGTCAAAAACGGAAATGTCCAGTAATGTTCCTCCTTCTTTTACTTTTTTAGTCAGGTTGATATCGGCAGAACTGGGATTTCTGTTTCCGCTGGGATGATTGTGGCTTAAGATGATGCTTGTTGCGTTTGATACCAATGCAGCCTGGAATATGATGCGCGGATCAGCCACAGTGCCTGTAATGCCACCCTGAGACACTTTTACCCAACCAAGCACTTTGTTTGCCCTGTTAAGCAACAAGATCACAAACTGTTCGATGTATTCTATCTTATCCTCACTGTACAGTTCTTTTAATATCTGGTAAGAGTCATAGGATGAAGTGATTTTTTCAAGCTCCGATGGCTTTACTTTCGGTTTGTAACTCATCTGTACTTCAGAGAGGGTTTCTGATTTGGTGAGTTGGCGGTAGAGGGTCAGTTGTTCTGCAGGTTTTAGTTTCATGACTTTTTTCGGCTCCTTCAGCAGGTGAAAGGGTTTCTGTCAAGACCGAACGAAGTGAGCGTGCCCTGGTCTTTACTGAAACATGAGGGCAGAGCTATCTTTGCCGAATAAAAGTTATTGAAACTATGAGCAGATGACTCGGTATCGCTGCTTTAGCATTTAGAAAACTGGGGTAAGATGATTTATAAAACTAAAAAGCGTTCTTGAAAATTACTTCAACCATTGCTGAAACCTGCGCCTACATACTTTTTCAGCAATACTGTATAGCACCACAACCTTATACACTTAATTAAAACAATCCAAAAAAAGCAGAGGTCAGATTTTCTGACCTCTGCAAAAGAATTATTGAAACTTACAGTGAAATGATTTTCGCAACGGCTGCGCGTTTGATCAGTTCAAGTTGCTTCAGGTGATTCTTAACGCGGTTGCTCATTTCCTGAAACTCAGAAAGCAACCTGACCTGTGTCCAGAATTTTTCTCCTTCAAACCTGACGATGGAATCAGCCTGATCGAGCAACATTACCAGTTCACCTTTTCTTAAGAAAGGAATTACTGAACCAACCAGGTAAGCTTTGAAGTGACCGGATTGCCAAAGGCCGTAACTGAGCCAGAAGTATTTATCCCGCTCTTCGTCCGTGTTGCAGGAAAAAACAAAGCAGTTGGGACAAGGTGTGTCAAGAGGTTTTCCTGCGTTAAGACCTTTTGAGAGGATGAAGAAATGAATGCCGGGAAGCTGTTGTCCGGGCGTGTAACATGTGATGCGGTTTTTCATAAACTTTTTTCCGCCTCTTCATCGTGGGAAAGCGATGGCTGTCAAGAGTCATGATGCCTATATAATAAGCGAGAATCCTGACCTGTCTTGCTCTTTACTGCCATCTTAAGTCGGGGGATATTTTTGCGGAAATAAAAGTGCATGAATTAAAAGCCGCAAAGTTCACGAGGACAGTGATCCATCATATTAATAAATCATCGCAAAGCCTTGCGCAGATACTTTTTCAGCCTAGCTGTGTCTAGTACGTTCATATTTTTTGCATTAGGGATTGCAGTGGAAATCCATTTTGTTCCTATCCAATAGTTGAATACAAAAAGATTGCAGCAAAAAGCCCGACCTGAAAGGGAATGCCCTAATATTAATAAAGCACAATTACAAAAGATGCTCAATACCTCATCCACAATTATTTGAAACTTTTGAGTAGAATTCTATTCCACCCCATTTTCCTATCTTTCGCTGTACATTCCCCATTATGTCTGCTATCCGTCTCTCCCTTTCTGAAATCAAGTCCCGCGCAATTTCATTTGCCAATGAGTGGAAAGATGTTACCGATGAAGACGCCGAAGGGAAATCATTCCTTGATTCCTTTTTCAATGTGTTCAATATCTCCAGGAAACGAGTTGCATCCTTTGAAAAGCGCGTTAAAAAAATTGACGGCAGAGACGGTTATATTGACTTGTTGTGGAAAGGAAATTTATTGATCGAGCAAAAATCAACTGGCCAGAATCTTGACAAAGCCTACAAACAGGCAAAGGAATATTTCCCCGGATTAACCGATGAAGAATTGCCTTCTCATATTCTTGTTTGCGACTTTCAGCGCTTCCGGTTGTACGACCTGGAAAACGACAAGCAATATGATTTTGCACTCAAAGAGCTCCACAAAAAAATTCACCTGTTTGATTTCATCACAGGTTTCAGAAAGAAAGAATACAAAGACGAAGATCCTGTAAACATTGCTGCAGCCGGTTTATTGGGTGAATTGCACGATGCATTGCTCAACAGCGGTTATTCCGGTCATCCGCTGGAAGTTTTCCTCGTTCGTACACTGTTCTGTCTGTTCGCTGATGACACCGGCATTTTTCAGCCACGCGATCAGTTCACGTGGTTCGTGGAAAATCTGACACGTACAGATGGCAGCGACGTTGGCTCACAACTGAATTTCCTTTTCCAACTGCTGAATACTTCTGAAGACAAAAGGCAAACAAACCTCGAGGAAGACTTACAAAAATTCCCTTATGTAAATGGCGATCTGTACAGCGAAACATTACCTGTTCCTGTATTTGACGGCTCAATGCGGAAACTCCTCATCAAATGTTGTCATTTCGATTGGAGCAAAATCAGTCCGGCCATTTTTGGATCGCTCTTTCAAAGTGTGATGGATAAAACGAAGCGGCGTGAATTGGGCGCTCACTACACCAGCGAAAAAAACATCATGAAAGTGGTGAGCGGACTTTTCCTGGATGACCTGAAAGAAAAGTTTGAAAAAAATAAAAACAATCCGCGCGGACTGAAAGGCCTGCACAACGAGATCAGCAAATTGAAATTTCTCGATCCGGCCTGCGGTTGCGGAAATTTTTTAGTGATCACCTACCGTGAATTGCGCCTGCTGGAATTGGAAATTCTAAAAACAGCGCAGGAAGGACAACAGGTAACCAACATTGATCAACTCAGCTTATTGAACGTAGATGCCTTCTACGGTTTTGAAATTGAGGAATGGCCCGCACGGATTGCCGAAGTCGCCATGTGGCTGATGGACCATCAGATGAATGTGCTGCTCAGCGAAGAATTTGGTGAATACGTCGTTCGCATTCCATTAAAAAAATCTCCTCACATCATTCCCTGCAATGCATTGCGCACTGATTGGGAAAGTGTGGTGAAGAAAGAAGACTTGAGTTTTATTTTGGGGAATCCGCCGTTTGTTGGAACATCTTATCAAAGCAAAGAACAAAAAGAAGACATTACGACTCTTTTCAATGGTGTTCGCTCATTTGGTATGCTGGATTATGTGACTTGCTGGTACCTGAAAGCTGCTCAATTCATTCAGGACTCGAAAATTGAAGTCGCATTTGTTTCAACAAATTCAATTACTCAGGGTGAACAACCAGGTATTCTCTGGAGTGTATTGTTTAACAAATACCACATTAAAATTCATTTTGCTCATCAGACTTTTAAGTGGAATAATGAAGCAAGAGGAATGGCCGCTGTACATGTGGTGATAATTGGTTTTGCAAATTTTGATATTTCTTCAAAAATCATTTACGAGTATGAAAAAATTAATGCTGATGCACATCAAATTGCGGCAAAGAATATTAATCCATACTTAATTGCAGGTGAAGATCTTGTTTTGAATTCTATTAATCAATCTATCTGCCATGCTCCATTAATGCAATCTGGTAGCGCGCTTCGTGATGGGGGATTTTTAGTCTTATCTGATGAAGAGAAAAAGGAAATTGTAACAAACTATCCGGAAGCAATCCCCTTTGTAAAGAGATTTATGAGTGGAGATGATTTCATTAACAATAAAATCAGGTGGTGTCTTTGGTTGAAAAATGCAGCTCCAAATTTCATAAGGTCAAATAGTTTTATCACTGAGCGATTAGAAAAAATAAAAGAGTTTAGATTAAACAGCACTAGAAACGGAACACGCAAAATGGCTCCTTATCCATATCTCTTTGCAGAAGAACGACAACCTGAATCTGATTTTTTACTAATTCAAAAGTAAGTTCTGAAAACAGAAAGTATATTCCTATTGAGATTTATCTCTCTGAGTTCATTATTACTGACTTAAGTTTTTACATTCCTAATGCAACAAAATACCATTTTGGAATACTTACATCTCATATGCATATGGTTTGGATGCGGCAAGTATGTGGCAGATTAAAAAGTGACTATCGATATTCTAACACAATCGTCTATAACTTCCCCCGGCCCCAAAATGTCTACTCAAAAATAAAAACGTGGAAGAAAGCGAAACGTGTTTGAGAGTACGGGAGCAATTTCCGGAGAGTTCATTGGCTGATCTGTACGATCCTTTAAGCATGCCTGCTGCATTGGTAAAAGCGCATGATGAACTGGACAAAGCCGTGGACAATTGCTACACGACAAAAATCTTCAGTACTGAACTGAGCCGGCTCGAGTTTTTATTTGACTTGTATAGAACGATTACGGAGCCACTATTAAAGGTTGAAAAGAAAAAGAAGAAATAGCTGGTTACTATTTTCATTATGATCTACTTGCCTTTGACAGAAACATCAGCAACGTCAAAATTTGAAGAATAACAGGTTGTGATATGCCGTGCTGAAACCCGCTGCCAGATATATTTTGAGATTATTCAATACAAACCTTAGGATGGCTTTACTCTTAACAATTGTGCATTGATGGCAACAATGATCGTACTCAAACTCATAAACACCGCTCCTAAGGCAGGGCCAAGAATAACGCCTGACGAGTAAAGAACTCCGGCGGCCAAAGGAATAGCGATGGCATTGTATCCGGTTGCCCAAATAAGATTTTGAATCATCTTCTTGTAAGTCGCCTTTCCAAACAGAATCAAATTGAGAATATCCTGCGGGTTGCTGTTTACTAAGATGATATCCGCAGTTTCTGCTGCTACATCTGTTCCCGAGCCAACTGCAATTCCCACATCTGCCTGAGCCAGGGCGGGCGCATCATTCACTCCATCACCTGTCATGGCTACAAATTCTCCTTTGCTTTGCAATTCCTTTACAATCTCCACTTTTCTATCCGGCAACACTTCGGCATAATATCCATCTAACTTTAATTGTTGGCTCACCGCTTTTGCAACTACTTCATTATCTCCTGTTGCCATGTAAACTTTGATATGATTCTCCCTGAATTTACGAATGGCTTCTGCGGATTCCGGTCTTATTTCATCCGCAAGTGCGATGAATCCTGCAAGTTCATTCGCGATGAGAACAAAGACGATGGTTTCTGCATCCGATGTAAAAACATTTTGAGGAACAGCAATTTTTTCATCCCGCAAATAACCAGGGCTTACCACTTTTATTTCATTTCCTTCAACATTAGCAACTACTCCTTTACCCGGAATGGCTTTAAAGTTTTCCGGCCTGGGAATTGAAATTTTCTTTTTGCCTATCTTTTTCATGATACCGATGGCAACAGGGTGTTCGGATGAAAGCTCCAAGGCACCAGCAATTCGTAATACTTCATCAGCAGGATAACTTTTTGATAGCGATTCAATTCTTGTTACACCAAATTCGCCTTTAGTCAATGTGCCTGTTTTATCAAAAACAATGGCAGAAATTTTTCTTGATTCTTCAAAAGCAGTTCTATTTCTGATAAGCAAACCGTGCTGCGCTGATAAAGCCGTTGAGATTGCAACAACCAACGGCACAGCCAATCCTAAAGCATGAGGGCAGGAAATGACCATAACTGTTACCATTCGTTCCAATGCAAACACAAAGGGAAATCCAACTACCAGCCATACTCCAAGCGTGCCGAAGCCTGTTGCAAGTGCGATGTAGGTCAACCATTTTGCAGCACGGTCAGAAAGGTTTTGCATCTGCGATTTGGATTTCTGCGCTTCTGCCACCATCGTGATCACTTTGTTCAGGTAGCTGTCCTTACCAGTGTGAACTACTTTCACTTTCACCACACCGTTGCCATTAATAGAACCGCCTATCACTTTATCATTTGCTTCTTTCTTTACAGGTTTTGATTCACCTGTAAGCATGGATTCATTCAAATAACTTTCTCCTTCAACAACAATTCCATCGGCAGGAACTTTCTCGCCGGGCTTTACCAGGATCACATCGCCAGCTTTCAATTCCTCCACCTTCACATCCATTACATGTTCAGCATGTACTTTGTGAGCAACAGCAGGCATCATGTTTACAAGCAACTGCAACGCCTTTGATGCCCCAAGAACTGATTTCATTTCAATCCAATGGCCAATTAGCATAATGTCAATCAATGTGGCAAGCTCCCAGAAGAAATCCATTCCTGCCAAACCAAAAACGGTTGCACTGCTATAGAAATAGGCGACTGAAATGGCCATCGCAATCAATGTCATCATCCCGGGATTCCCGGCTTTGATTTCTGAAATAAAACCTTTCAGGAATGGAAACCCACCATAGAAGAATATGATGGAGGAAAGAGCGAAGAGCACATACTTGTCTCCTGCGAAAGTGAAAGTGAAGCCAAAAAACTGTTGGATCATTGCTGAAAGCAACAGCACTGGAATTGTAATGACAACTGAAACCCAAAATCTTTTTTTGAAATCAGCGATCATCATTTTGTGATGGTCGTGTCCGGCTTGTCCCATTGAAGGGTTCATATTATGGTCCGAATGGATGTGCGTTGTGTGCTCGTGTTCCTGCATATTCATTTGAATTTCTACCCTTTAACTGATTAAAGTCATTGTATCCCTGGCAATATCTTTGTCACTTTGCATTGCACAAAAATCAACTCAAACATGAAAAAACACTCTCTTTTGGCAATCCTTACGATATCTGTAATGGTTGCATCTTGTAAAAAAGACACTGTTGCTGTTAGTAATCCAATTGAAGGTAAATGGTCTATCACTTCCTTTGTTGACAATGGAACAGATTTGACCACCGAATTTGCACCTTACGTATTCACCTTTGATAGCAATGGGAATATGTCCATTGGTGGTGGAGGCATGATGGAAATGTGTAACTGGACCGAAATGGATAGCGTGTATCATTTTAACATGATGGGAATGCATGGTGAACCATTGAATGGATTGGATGATGACTGGATAATGTCAGGATTGACTGACAGTACTTGTAACTTCATTGATGATAATCCAAATCGGGATTGCATGTTTATGATGCATAAAAACCAGTGAGCTAAATCCATTTCACATATTCCCATCACTTGTATTTTTCATAATTGGTTTTTAACAACATGTTCTCCCTTGTTTTTTGGAAGGGCACTTTACAGTTCCATAACTGCAAAAAACGCAACAATCAACTGGTAATGGTTTTATGATTGAATTGCATTTTTCACATTCATAAAAAAATTGGCAGGCGTCATCTGGCATGCTTTCCTTTTTTTGATGATGACAAACAGGACAGGTAATTACTGATTCCGTAATGATATGCGTGTTCATGAGGATTTCTCCTTTAACTGTGCCTCACTCAAATGCCGGTAAGCATTTTCTACCATTACAATTCCATCATCAACAATTACTCCTATTGCTAATGCAATTCCGGTTAATGACATGATATTGGACGAGAAACCAAAAAGATTGAGCAGGATAAAACCTGACGCAACGGAAATGGGAATTTGAATAAGAATAATAATCGCGCTTCTCCAATTCAGCAAAAAGATCAATACAATGATTGAAACACTGATGAATACCTCGAACAAAGTATCCTTGACTGAACTGATTGCAGCTTCAATTAATCCGCTCCTGTCATAATCAATATGAAATTTTACGCCTTCGGGCAAACCTTTCTGCACTTCATCCATTTTTGCTTTTACCCGTTTAATAACGGCATCCGCATTTTCACCATATCGCATTACTACAATGCCTCCGACTTTTTCTCCTTCACCATTCTCATCAAAAATCCCATACCGTAAATCCCCTCCCATCTGTACAGAACCAACATCCTTTATTCTAATGGGAACGTTGTTAGATGTGCTGAGTGAAATATTTTCAATCTCACCTATTGATTTGATATAACCCAACCCGCGCACGATGTATGCCTTGTCACCCATTTCAAATTTCCGGCCACCGACATCATTGTTATTTGATTTTACGGCTTTCAATACATCCATCATGGAAAGGTTGTAGAAATTCAGTTTCACCGGATCAATAATTACCTGGTACTGCTTTTGAAAACCGCCGAAAGATGCGACCTCACTTACTCCGGGAACTGTTTGTAAAGCAAACTTGATATACCAATCCTGCAAGGCACGTTGCTCACCAAGATCGTATCCTTTTGCATCAAGTGAATACCAGAAAATGTGTCCGACGCCTGTTCCATCCGGACCGAGCGTAGGTGAGATGCCTTCCGGCAAAAGTTTTTGCGCAAAGTTCAACCGTTCTGCCACTCTTGTTCTTGCCCAGTAGATGTCCACATTATCTTCAAACACCAGGTACACGAAACTCATCCCGAACATCGAAGCGCCTCTTATGTTTTTCAATTTCGGAATACCCTGAAGATTTGAAACAAGCGGATAAGTGATCTGGTCTTCTATTACCTGTGGGCTCCTTCCCATCCATTCCGTAAAAACGATTACCTGATTCTCTGAGAGATCAGG
>JBGAWA010000085.1:0-19341 GCA_044227805.1 Chitinophagales bacterium
AAAGTTTGACAATGTGATTAGCGTAAGTGGAGATGTAAACTCCAACAAAATGTTTGAGAATATTTTTGCAAAAGAGAACATCAACATTGAAAAGCACTTTGATGTATTTCAGGGAATAGTTACAGGCAATAATCCAGTTTACATTTTTGACGAGAAAGAACAGTGGAAAAAACTTGACCTTGAAAAAGAGTTGCTACAACCACTTTTACACGGGAGAGATTTCAATAAATGGATTATCAAAAGCACAGAAAGAAGAATCCTATATGTAAATCCAAAAACTGAAATCAAAAAATATCCGAAAGCAGAGAAATACTTGAAACCATTCAAAGAAGAGTTAAGCACACGAAGAGAATGTTTGAACGGTGCAATTCCTTGGTATTCTCTCCAATGGGCAAGAGATAAAAAGCAGTTGGATATTTGTCCAAAAGTTCTTATCCAAAATACACGGAACGAAAGATTAAAGCCAAGAATAGTTGCAACAGTTGATGAGATTGGAATTTACGGTTCGCAAGGAATGAATTTTGTTATCCCGAAAACAAAAGAATATTCAGTTTACTTTCTCATTGGTATTATCAATTCAGCACTCATCAATTATTTGTTTGCAACCAAGTTTCTGAATCTTGCAATCAAAGCTGACTACATTAAACAAATTTCTTTTCCGAAACCTACTGCGAAAGAAGTTGAATCAATTGAAAAAATCACAAAAGAAATTTTGTCAATGAAAAAGAAAGATGCCACAGCAGATTATAGCAAACAGGATAAAGCATTGAACAAAATAATTTACCAACTCTACAATATTTCAGAGGAGGAACAAAAAATAATTGAAGAAGCATAATGTCAGAACTCTATGACAGTAAATATCACTTTGTTGAGGAACTTGGTGACGGAGGTTTTGGGAGAGTTTTTCTTGCAAAGGATGAACGCTCAAAAAGTTTGGTTGCCATTAAGCAACTAAAAAATAAAGACAAAGAAAAGCAAGACGGCATCATTTACGAATTGGAAATGATTTCAAAATTCAATCATCCAAACATCGTAACCTACAAACACAATTTTATTCAGGACGATTTGCTTTTCATTGTGATGGAAAATTGCAGTGTAGGCAGTTTGCGGAGTGTAATGCGGAAAGAAAAAGTTACTTCCACTTTTGTTTGGAAATGGATGCAAACGCTTACAGAAACTTTGCAGTTTGTGCATGAGAAAAAAATAATTCACCACGACATAAAACCCGACAACATTCTTTTCACCGAAAACAGAACGATAAAGATTTCTGATTTCGGAATTGCCAACACAGGCGGAGGCACACGACCCTACATGAGTCCCGAAGCATTGAGTTGGGAAGGTGATACCTCAAACGACCCAAGAGTTGATATTTATGCTTTAGGTGTAACACTGCTTGAATTACTCACCAAGCAAAATCCTTTCTTCGGAAAAGGCAGAGAAGAAATTATTGAACTGCACGACAAGAAAGAATTTGGCATTACAGATTTACCACACTGGCAGCAAGACATCATTCTCAAAGCGATTGCAAAAATTCCAGAGCAGCGTTTTCAATCAATGAAAGATTTTAACGAGGCAATCCAGGCACAATCAGTTCCTCTTGTGTTTGACCGTGATGTAATCAAAGCAGGCGACTTTGCTGAAAGAGCAACAAAACTTTTAGAAAGAAAAAAATGGAGCAGGGCTTTCACTTTACTTGACTATGCTGAAAGAGAAATGAAACCAAGTGTAAGTGTGATGCAAGCAAAAGGAAAATATTTTTTGTTGCAGCAAAAAATTCAGGAAGCAAAAGAGTATTACGAGAAAGCATTGAAATGGAATCCGAGATTGGATGTTCAGAAAGATTTGGGTTGGATAAATCTGGAAATGAAAAATTACCCGACAGCCATTTCGCTTTTGTCCGACCACTTACACCGCAATCCTTCTGACTACGAAGCATACAATCTTTTGCTGCAATGCTTCTACGAAACAAACCGCTACGAACCTGCAATGGACTTAGCAAGAACATTGCTTGATGTGGAAGATGGCAACAAATGTTTTGCGAACAATTATTACATCTGTTGTGCGATGCAAAACATCGGGCAAACAGTTTTTCCGAACACAGTTTTGAAAGTAGATAAAAGCGAAAACCATTTTTTGAATTACAACTACAACATCATTCTTGAAACTGATTTGACACACAGCTATGAAAAGAAACCAACACTGAAATCAAAGTTGCTTTTCATGGATTACCGTTTCAACAAGTTTAACGAAGCACCTTTTTACTGCACCGACAGCAAGGGAGAAGAATTTAAGTCAGGCGAAACAAGAAAACCGATTATCAAGTTTGGGCGAAAAGGATATGATGTGAATGATGTGAAAGTTTCGGGTGGAACTGCTATCAGTCGCAGACATTGCGTAATCATAAACAGCAAGGATGATGTTTGGATTTATGATTTGGATAGCACAGGCACTTATGTAAATGGTGAAATAGTGAAAGGCAAAATGCCTTTAGTCGGGAAGAATATTATCAGGATTGGAAACTCAGAATATGAATTTACAAACGACAAGACCAAACTATTTTGAAGCAGAGAATTTTTATTGTTGGAGATATTCACGGGTGCAGTTAGACATTCAAACATTTGGTTACAGAAAGAATCAAGTTGAAGAAGTCGGACAAACTCCGCCGTTACTGGTCTTGGTTGAGCCCTGTGCGAGGCATAAACCAACAACTCAACAAATCAACAGATCATCAATAGAAACTATCAACCGCGGAATCAGTTTCAGTTGTTGGTCTGGGTTCCCGCTTAGCTTGGCAAAGACCAACCGGCGGAGCCAACGCTGCAAAAAATACACTTTGACTTGTCCTGAAATAGGCTTACCCCCGATGTTAAACTATTGAGGAGTTGTGAAAGAATTTCTTCCGGTATAAAATGAGCGCACCGTAAGCAGTGAGAAACGGGACTCTTCCATAAAAAATCCGGGTAAATCCAACACCCTTATATATTCACCATCGCTTTCACCGGTGCCATCAGCCGGTCATATTTATTCTTCCAGAAAATCATATTCATCAGCCGTGCCGACCAGGGAAGCGATTCATCGAGCATTTTGTTTTCTTCCGCGGTCAGGGAATCACGCAGCCAGGGAACCATATAAGACAAATAACGAACAGGCGCCTTTCTTTTCACCTCTTCTTCAATATGGCGCTGCTCCTGCGGAGTGAAGTGCGCTTTCATTTTTTCAAGGATGTATTGCTCCTCTTTCCGGATGTGGCCGGTGAAAACCTTCAGGAGTTCAGCGGTATGGTATTGTAATTCCTTATTGAGTGACTCATGGGTGCCGTTTCGGTGCAACTCGCCCAGCAGTCTTTTGATCTCATCAATCAGAAACTGCAGCCGGTTATGCTCCACTTCCATCACTTCAATTATTTCAGAAGGCGCCTCCAGCCGCTCTTCCACCGCCCGAAACAATAAATCATCTTCCGCCGCATGATGTGCCTCCATCATGTTCCAGAAGAATTCGTACCACCGCCTGAGCTGATCCAATTGCTGCTGATTCAGCCGCTCAATACGGTGCGCAATGGCATTCAGCAGTTCCACATCGCGCGACAAAGCGCGGTGCGCGAAAAAAGACCCCTGCATCACAAACTGGTTCATGATCGTTTACCTCACAGCATAGTTACACGCTTCACAAAGATAACAATCGGCCGCTCCCGCCATCGGGTCCTTATTTTTCAGTTCCGCAAAGAAATATCCGCTGACGGTTTGCTGCCGGCCGGCGATTAACCGATAGTGCTGATTGATATGTATTTTAGCAAAATTATTTTTCACCCTTGTAAGCCTTGAAAGCAGGTATCCATGTCGCGTTCCACTCTTATCCTTATCCTGATCGTTTGTTCAGTGTTGCTTTTTTTTATTGTTAAAAAAATAGTAACAGGCAACGAGTCTTCTCCGGCCGCCCTGCAGAAAAAAGGTGGTGGCACAGTGATGGCGGAGATCATGATTGTACGCGATACCATGATCACGTTTCAACTGCATGCCACCGGCACGGTGCGCGCCAATGAAGAAGTAACCATCGTCAGCGAGTATCCAGGAAAGATCACCGGCATTTATTTTAAGGAAGGCACCACGGTTGAAAAAGGCGGGCTGCTCTTCCGTTTGGATGATGCTGAACTGAAAGCAAGAAAGAAGAAGCTGGAAGCAGGGGCCGCCCTGGCTGAACAAAATGAGCAGCGGCTGGAAGTATTGCTGTCAAAAGGCGGTGCCAGTCAGCAGGACTATGATGAAGCAGCGAATAACCTGCAGTCCATACAAGCGGATCTTGAACTCATCAATGTACAACTGTCGAAAACAGAAATCCGTGCGCCCTTTACCGGCAAAGCGGGATTGCGTACGGTGAGTGAAGGCGCTTATGTTTCTGCCAATACCCCGCTCACTTCGCTGCAGGATGTGCGCAAAGTGAAGGTTGATTTTACGCTGCCGGAAAAATATGCGGCCATTATTGAATCGGGCCAGCCGATAAAATTCAGCGTGGAAAATGATACCCTCACCTTTACCGCCACCATACTGGCCACCGAGCCTGCAGTAAATCCATCCACCCGCAGCATCCAGGTACGCGCCATAACCGACAATACACAACGCCGCCTGATTCCCGGCACTTCTTCCAACATCACCATTGCTTTAAAGGAAACACGCGGCTCCGTGATGGTACCAACGAGTGCCTTGATTCCGCAAGCTGCAGGATTTACCGCCTACCGCCTGCAGCACGGAAAGGCAGCAGCCGTGCCGATAAAAACCGCCTACCGTGATGAAAACAATGTGCAGGTAACAGAAGGACTGGCAGCAGGCGACACCCTGCTCACCACCAATATGCTGATGCTTCGCCCGGGAGTTCCCGTAACACCTGTGATTAAGTGACCTGAACCCTTTCATGCATGAGCAGCCTCTCTTCCACTTCCATTGATCGCCCGGTACTAAGCATCGTGATGTCGCTGATGCTTGTATTGCTGGGCGTGGTGGGTTTTTATTTCTTAGGCATCAGAGAATATCCTGCCGTGGATCCTCCCACTGTTACCGTCACCACCACCTACACCGGCGCCAATGCGGATATTATCGAATCACAGATCACAGAGCCACTGGAAGAAGCGTTGAATGGCATTGATGGCATACGCACCATTTCTTCTACCTCCAAAGAACAGTCAAGCATCATCACCGTTGAATTTAATATTGATGAAAACCTGGAAAAGGCCACCAACGATGTACGTGACCGTGTTTCAAGAGCGGTCCGCAACCTGCCACGTGATGTGGAGCCGCCGGTGGTAGAAAAGGCGGACGCTAACTCCGAGCCGATCATCTTCATGACATTACGCAGTGAAACACGTGACATCATGGAGGTGAATGCCATTGCCACCAATGTGGTGAAAGAACGGCTGCAGACCATATCCGGCGTGAGCTTCGTACGCATCTTCGGCGAAAAAAAATATTCGATGCGCCTTTGGATGGACCCCTCCAAGATGGTGGCCTTCGGCATCACACCGGTGGATGTGCAAAATGCACTCGATCGTGAAAACATTGAATTGCCTTCCGGCAGAATTGAAGGCAAAGAAACCGAGTTATCCATTCGTACCAACGGGAAGCTCAGCAAACCGGAAGAATTCAATAACCTTATCCTGAAAGAGAGTAACGGCACCATCACCCGCTTCAGTGATGTTGGCTTCGCTGCGCTGGGACCGGAGAATGAACGTAATGCGGTGAAACGAAACCTGGTTCCGATGATTGGCATCGCCCTCGTTCCGCAGCCCGGTGCCAATGCAGTTGATATCTCCAATGAATTTTATGTCCGTAAAGCGCAACTGGAAAAAGAACTGCCGCCTGATTGCAAACTCGAAGTCGGCTTCGACTTTACCACCTTCGTAAAAAAAACAATAACTGAAGTTCAGGACACGGTGCTCATCGCCTTCCTGCTCGTGATCATCATTATCTTCCTCTTCCTGCGCGACTGGCGGTCCACCATCATTCCGGTTATCGCCATTCCTATTTCCATCATTGCGGCATTCTTCATCATGTATGTGGCCGGATTTTCCATCAATGTACTCACCCTGGTGGCTATCATTCTTTCTATCGGTCTCGTCTGTGATGATGCGATTGTGGTGCTTGAAAACATTTATGCCAAGGTGGAGGAAGGTCAGTCACCGGTGGCAGCGGCCAAAGAAGGATCCAAAGAAATTTTCTTTGCCGTTATTTCCACCACCATTACGCTGGCTGCTGTTTTTTTTCCCATCATGTTTCTCACCGGGCTCACGGGGAGATTATTCCGTGAATTCGGAGTAGTAGTGGCCGGTTCTGTTTTGATCTCCGCCTTTGTCGCGCTCACGCTTTCGCCGATGATGAGCTCGCGCATGCTGAAGCATCATGACAAGCAAAACTGGTTCTATCGTGTTACCGAGCCCTTTTTTGCAGGCATGATCAATGGCTACCGCACTTCACTTGAAGGATTCATGAACAGGCGATGGATGGTGTTTCCGGTTTTGGGCATTATTGCCTTGTTGGTCGCCCTGTTATTGAGCACTGTTCCTACGGAACTTGCGCCTTATGAAGACCGTTCGAGCATCCGTGTATCCGTCACCGGGCCGGAGGGTTCATCCTACGAATTCACTGAAAAATACATGGATGAGTTAGCGAAGTATGTCATGGACTCCATTCCGGAAACGTCTTCTTCCATCAGCATCATTGCACCGAGCTTTGGTTCCGCGGGCAGCGTGAATACCGGTGTGCAGAGTATTTATCTGAAAGACCCGTCCGAACGCAAGCGAACGGTGAACCAGGTGATGGCGCAACTCACCCGTGATTTGAAATATTTCACCGGTATTCGCGCCTTCCCCAATACACCGCCAACCATTGGCAGCAGGTTTGGCGGACAGCCCCTGCAATATGTGATACAGGCGCCCGATCTTACATCGCTGATAGCAGTGCTTCCAAAGTTTTTAGAAGAAGCGAATAAAAATCCAAAGCTGCAGTTTGTGGATGCCGACCTGAAAGTCAATAAGCCTGAACTCACCCTCACCGTTAACCGTGAAAAATCATCTGCCCTTGGCGTATCTGTTGCCGATGTGGCGAAAACACTTCAACTCGCACTCAGCGGACAGCGCATGGGTTATTTTATTATGGATGGCAAGCAGTACCAGGTGATTGCGCAACTGGAACGCGGCGACCGGAGTCAGCCCAACGACCTTAAAAATATCTATGTGCGGAGTAAGAATGGCAACATGATATCGCTCGACAATCTCATCACCGTGCAGGATAATACAAGTCCGGCGGCGGTGTATCGTTTCAACCGTTATGTGTCAGCCACCATCTCATCAGGTATTCCAGCCGGCTCATCGCTGGGGGAAGGCATCCGTGCCATGGATGAGATCGCCGCCAAGGTGCTTCCTGAAACATTCACTACATCGCTGAAAGGGCAGGCGAGAGATCTGCAGGACAGTTCTTCCAGCTTACTCTTTGCCTTTCTGCTGGCGCTGCTGGTCATTTACCTCATTCTTGCGGCACAGTTTGAGAGTTTCCGCGATCCGCTGATCATCATGTTCACCGTGCCTGCTGCCATTGCAGGCGCCTTGCTCAGTCTCTGGTATTTCGATCAGACACTGAATATCTTCTCACAAATCGGCATGATCATGCTGATCGGCCTCATTACCAAAAACGGGATCCTGATCGTGGAATTCGCCAATCAGCGAAAAGAGCAGGGGCTGAATAAAACAACGGCGGTAAAAGATGCTGCGGTTCGGCGTTTCAGGCCCATCCTGATGACTACAGCAGCAACCCTGCTTGGCATTTTGCCCATCGCGCTTTCACTGAGCGGATCTGCCAGCAGCCGGCAGTCGTTGGGCATTGCAGTGGTTGGCGGCTTGTTGTTTTCAGCATTCCTGACGCTATACATTGTGCCGGCGATGTATTCATACCTGTCGCATGAAGTGAAAAGGTTACCACAACGAGCGCCATCCTTTCAGGAAGAAAAGCCAGAGCTGATAGCATGATGCCGCAAGTAAGGCCAATGGTCACGGGTTTCTTTCAAGCAATAGTTGATGTGCTTCAGATTACTGCAGGAAGAACCGTAGCGCTCATCCTCACTGCAAAAAGTCTTTAAACTCAATCCCTTTTTATGTTCAGAATTTTTGTTTTCACCGTTTTCTCTGCCTGCTTTGTTGCTGCGCAGGCGCAGGAATTACTCACATTGGATAGCGCCATACAGATGGGCATACAGAATAATTACAGTGTACGCATTGCTAAAAATGATGCAGCCATTGCCACTAACAATGTAACGCCGGGTAATGCGGGTTTTCTGCCTTCCATAGATGCCTATGGCACCCTAACACAAGGCATCAATAACAGCAATCAAAAATATCTTTCGGGTCAGGAAGTCGAAAAGACCGGTGCAAAAAATACGGTGGGCACAGCCGGCATCGGCCTCACGTGGATCTTGTTTGACGGACTGAGCATGTTTGTTTCGCATGATCAGCTGCAGGTGCTCGAAGAAAACGGGCAGGCACTGCTGAAACAGCAAATTGAAAATACGATAGCATTGATCATGGCTGCATATTATGATGTATTGCTTGAACAAGCACTGCTCAGCGCATTGAATGAGCAAAAAGACATCTCGCTCTTCAGAAAAGAATTGCTCGACACGCGCCTGTCGGTTGGCAGCGCATCAAAGATCGAAGTGCTGAAAGCCATGGTGGATCTGAATGCCGATCAGACGGCAGTGATACAACAAGAGGCGGAAGTGCAGAAAATCAAGGTGAGGCTCAATCAATTGCTGGGTCGCGATGTGAACACGGAATTTACGGTGGATACCACTGTCAGCCGTAACACCCTGTTTGCGTATGATCAGCTGCACCACGATTTGCTCGAACATAATTCCGCCCTGCTGATTTCCAGCCAGTATGTAGCGCTGGCTTCTTTAAACAGGAAACAAACTGCTGCACAGCACTATCCGGTGATTGGCATTAATACGGGATATGATTTTCTCCGCTCCACCTCCGAATCCGGATTTGTAAGTTCCAACCGGACCAACGGCTTGTACTACGGGCTTACTGCCAGCATCAATATATTCGATGGGTTTAACATCAACCGTCAGCATCAGAATGACAAAATAAATATTGCCACCAGTCAGCTGGAGCTGGAGCAGACGCAGCTGTCGCTGGAATCGGAGCTGAAGCGCATCTACCTCGACTATCAAAATAACCTGCGGCTGATAGACCTTGAACAAAGTAACCTGCAATATGCAGAGGAAAATCTCTCCATCGCGCAAGACAGTTACCAGGTAGGACGGTTGTCGGATCTTGAGCTGAGAGAGATTCAAAAAAACCTGGTGGATGCAAAGGTGCGGCTGGCTGAAGCACAGTTTAAATCAAAATTGCAGGAGACAGACCTGCTCAGGATAACCGGTAACCTGGTGAAGCGGTGAAGGGAGAACCATGGATGAATCCGTATTTGTCAAAACTTATGTGATGAATAATTTCCTCATCGCAATAGCAACTTCGCCAGCCACAGGCTGACTTTTCTGAAAGGCGGATAACGGAAACCCAAATCCAGCCAGGTTCCTTTCTTCATCACGCTCTTATGGTGAGAAAATGTGTCAAAACTATATTTACCATGACAAGCGCCGTAGCCGCTGGAGCCAACGCCGCCAAACGGCAGGTAAGGGTTTCCCAGGTGTTCAATCGTATCGTTGATGAGGCCGCCACCGAATGAAACTTCCCGGATGATACGTTCCTGCAATTTTTTATCACCGGCAAAAACGTACAACGATAACGGTTTCGGCTGCGCATTCAGCCGTTGAATCACTTCGCTTATTTCATCATATGGAAGAACAGGAAGAAGCGGGCCGAATATTTCCTCTTTCATCAGCGCATCATCCCAGCCAATGTCGCCGATGATGGTGGGTTCCATCATTTGTTGCTGGTCATCACTCTTTCCGCCAAACAGGATGGTGCCACCACTGTTTAATAGTTTCTTCAACCGTTCAAAATGACGCTCATTAATTATACGCGGATAATCGCTGTCCTTCAAAGCACCTTGCGGATAAAACTGCTGCAATACCTTTTTCATGGCGTCCACCAGCTTTTGCTCAATGGAACGGTGTACATACACAAAGTCAGGTGCCGCACAGGTCTGCCCGCTGTTGATCGTTTTTCCCCACAACAACCGCTTTGCTGCCAGGGAAATATTTGCCGATTGGTCAATAATACAGGGTGACTTTCCACCGAGTTCGAGGGTGCAGGGAGTAAGATGTATGGCAGCGGCCTGCGCCACTATTTTACCTACCGATGTGCTGCCGGTGAAAAAAATGTAATCAAACCGCTGCGCCAGCAATTGTTCGCTGACCCTGGCATCCCCTTCCACCACGGCAACATATCCGGGCTCAAAAATCTCATTCATCATTTGCTGCATCAACAACGAAGTAGCCGTCGCCAGCTCAGAAGGTTTCAGCACTACGCAATTCCCTGCGGCAATTGCTCCCGCCAAAGGAACCATAGATAACCAGAACGGATAATTCCACGGTGAAATAATCAGGACATTGCCATGGGGTTCCGGATAAATTTTACCGGAAGAAGGAAAGCTGAAAATCATTCCGGGGACTTTCTTGGTCCGCATCCACTCCGCAAGGTTTTTCCGCTGAAAAGAAATTTCGGAAAGCGAAGGACCCACTTCCGTATTGTACACCTCCTGCGGCGCTTTGTTCAAGTCTTTTTTTAAAGCGTCATTGATCCTGCTTTCATAATGCCGGATAGCGGCATACAATTTTTTTAACTGCTGAATGCGGAAGGAAGCGGACCTGGTGATGCCCGACTGAAAAGTGGCATGTTGCTTTTGCATTAAAGCGGTCATCTCATTCATGTAAACAAGATAACGGATAATGGCGAGATGTGGTAAAATGGCAGTGCTGCGCTGCCATGGGGATTTAAATTTTAACTTTGGCTGAAATTGCCCGCATGAAATTTTTCACTTCCCTTTTCATGCTGCTGAGTGCACTTGTTACCTACGGTCAGGTCACCCTGCAGATCACCAGCGTTCCGGCCAATACACCTTCCGCCGATAACATTTATATAGCAGGCTCCATGAATGGATGGGATCCGGGCATGGCGAATTTTCAGCTTACAAAAGTCAATGCCTCCCTTTACACCATTACACTGCCTGCGGGTACCGGTACGATTGAGTTCAAGTTTACGCGCGGCGACTGGAGTAAAGGTGAATGCAAAGCGGATGGATCGTTTCTACCTAACCGCGCATTTACCTATGGCAACGGAGACACGATTACGCTAAGTGTCGCAGGCTGGGACGACCTGATAAATGGCAGCGGACCTACTTCCACGGCACTGCCGAATGTGTCGGTGATGAGTGCGTCCTTCTTTATGCCGCAACTGAACCGCAGCAGAAAAATATGGTTATACCTGCCTGATGATTATACAACGGCCCTCAATAAATTTTATCCTGTTATTTATATGCAGGACGGACAAAACGTATTTGATGATTCCACCTCTTACGCAGGTGAATGGGAAGTGGATGAAACCCTGCATGCCTTGCAGGCGGATGGAAATTACGGCGCTATTGTGATTGCGATAGAGAATGGCGGTGCTTACCGGATCGATGAATACTCTCCCTATACCAATCCATCTTATGGTGGCGGACAGGGTGATGCCTATTGCGACTTTCTCGTGAACACGCTGAAGCCATATGTGGACGCCAACTACAGAACGCTCTCCCAACGCGATTTTACCGCCATTGGCGGCAGTTCCATGGGAGCACTGATTTCATTTTATGCCGCATTGAAATACCCGGAGGTCTTCAGTAAGGTGGGCATACTCTCTCCTTCTCTGTGGTTTGATGATTCGATTTTCAACTTTGCCGGCAGCCACCCGAAAACACAGGAGATGAAATTTTATTTTACCTCCGGAAGAAATGAAAGCACCGAGATGGTGCCGGATATCAAATCGATGTACTCCACTTTAATTTCCGATGGATATACAGATGCGGAAATGGATACGGTGATTAAAGATGACGGACAGCATGCCGAATGGTTCTGGGCCCGCGAGTTTCCATATTGCTTTAAATGGCTTTTCGATGGCACCATCATCCATGTGGATGATCAGGACGCCGATTCTGTTTTTTCCATCAGCCCTAATCCGGCACAACATAAAATTTACCTGCAGTCAAAATATCCGCTGAAGAAAATAAGGCTTGAAATCTATGCAGCCAATGGCCAGAAAATGATTGATAAATCACAGTCATTCGCCAAAGAAATTGATATCAGCAAGCTTCGCAATGGTATGTATTACGTAAAGGTGAGCGATGAAAAAAAGGAATACTCCAAAGTGTTGGAAGTAATAAAATAAAAAGTGCCTATTCGCTGCCTCACCTGATAAACCTGCCTTTTTCCGTTACAAACAGCCGTACGCTTCACCCTGATGCAGTACCGCTTAGGGTTTGTGAAACATTTTTTTTTCTATAAAGATTAGCAAGCCCTTGTCAACTCGCCGTTGCAGCGATGCGGGAACTATCTGTGGAAAGAATCCGGGCAAACGGACTATCAGTTGTTGGGTGCACCATCATTGACCCACTTGGTGATTTGTGCAATTTCACAGTCAGGCATCTTTGAACCACTCGGAGGCATCTGTGCATATCCGTTTGCAAAATTGATGGTGCCTACCAGTTTGCCATTCAGCGCGACGGCCGCTGCTCCATTGTACTCACTCAATACAATGCCACCCGATGGATTCGATGTATTATGGCAGCCGTTGCAATAAGTTTGCAGTATGGGAGAAACCACGCCTGACCAGGTAACATTGGCGGTATCACATGCACCGGCATTGGCATCACAGGTTAAGTCAAGCGCTCCCTGGTTGATCCACTTTTGAATGATCGCTATCTGCGCCGAGGACAGCGGGTCAGCCGAAGGAGGCATTCGGTCATCAACATCATTGGTCGTTATAACCTTGTAAAGCTTGCTTTCACCAGGGTTAAATGGTTCCACTTCTGCTGTACTCATCACTCGCTCATACGAAGTAAGGTCAACACCTTCTGCCTGCGTATAGGCATCATGGCAGCCGCTCATGGCACAATTGGAAATCAGGATTGGCAGTACATCCATATCAAAATAAACAGAGTCGGGGTCGCAGAGATCTGAATCAATGCCATTGTCCGTCGTGTCAGTTCCTGTGGTATCAACGGGAATTACAGGCACTACGGGTATATCATGCTTACAACTTGCAACGATAAGCAAGCCTGTGAAAGTTAGCAGGAGGAAGATGATGGAAAGATGACGCTCTTTTTTCATAGTCGTGAATATTCAAAATCAAACACACCCGTTAGGCTTCAGGCGACCCTGCACCATCCGACCCGGATTATTCAATTCAAAAATGCGGGTTCAGAAAAAGCCAACCGGAAATCAGATCACGAAATACCACCCATTGGTTCATGATTCCAAAAGAAGAACACTGAACCGTCACAATAGGACACTGAAGATGGAAATAGCGGCAATGAGGCTTGCAAAAATTGAAAACATCAGTTAGGCTCGTCGGTGAGCCATTTCTTAAAGGTAGCTACCCGTTCAGCGCTTACTGCTGTTTCTGCATCAATCGGCGGATGCAACACCATTTTAACGCGGGATTTGGAAATCACATACATCTCACGGATAGCTTTGCTGCTGACGATGAACTGCCTGTTGATGCGGAAAAACAATTTCGGATCCAGCAGTTTCTCCAACTGATCAAGCGTATAGTCGGCAGGATATTTCCTGTTGTCGTTGGTGATGATGGTTACAATTTTATCGTGTGTATAGAAATAAGCTATGTCATTAATTTCAAGGGCGCGTATGGTCTGTCCGATTTTAAGCAGCAGCCGTTTCTGAAAAGCACCTCCCTCGCCATGAATTGTTTCCAGCAACCGCTGGTAATTGAAGTTAGAGGAGGCTGATTTCAGTTTGTCAAACTTTTTAAATGCGGCTTCCAGGTCATTCGCTTTTACCGGTTTCATCAGGTAGGCAATCGCATTCACTTCAAATGCCTTCACGGCATAGGTGTCATAGGCCGTAGTGAAGATGATCGGGCAATTGATTTCTACCTTTTCCACAATCTCAAAGCAATTGCCGTCCGCCAGGTGAATATCCATCAGCACGAGATCCGGCTGATCATGTTCACGGAACCATTTTACACTCGACTTCACACTGTCCAACACCTCCATAATTTCCGCGTCTTTCTGCAATTCACCAATCATTTTTCTCAGCCGGCGGGCAGCAGCAATCTCATCTTCAATAATCAGAATTTTCATGGGATACAGTTAAGAATGTTTTATAGTCGTTTCACCAAAATTAATTGTCCTCCGCTCAAAGGTTTTCACTTTTTTCAATTGAAAAACCACTTTGCATTGTCAATTGGCACTGTTAAGGAACGGATCATTAAAAAATAGTAAAAACCCAAATCAGTTGTACTCCGGTTTTAAAGGATGGATGCAAGATTTGGAAACAAAGACTTTTGATTCAAAAGTTTCCGGCCAGGCAGGTATTAATACCGGTTTAACAGGCCAATCTCATTACTGAATTTTCTCATGAATAAGCGGAACAACGGTCAGCATGCGCTACCTGGCAGACATCAGATTCATTTCAGCATGCAGCGTTACCTGGATTTCAGGAGATATCTTCTGGTATACCACGCGCGGTATCCTGATGTTGTGGTCTTCCAGCAAAACGGGAAATTTTGAATCGATAGTCAGCACATCTCCGCGAATGGTAACCTTTCCTTTGATGATTCGTTCCTGTTGCACGCCATGAATTTCCAGCATTCCTTTGGCCCTGATATCATAGCTGCCATTTGCTGCAAAGTCATAGGCCTCTACAAATTTTCCTTTGAAAGAGACTTGAGGATACTGGCTTGTTTCCAGGTAATTCTCACTAAAATGTTCCCGTTGCAGCCCACTGTTAAAACCATGAAATGTATTTACATGAAGGGTAAACAGAAAGGTACGGTTGGTGACATCCACTGCGCCTTTAAGTTCCTTCGATGTCGCCCTGATGGTTTCGAGCGGAGCAGCTGAGATAAAAATTACTGCCGTCACATTTGTAATAACTCCCGTCTGTACCCAGTTTTTACGCATTTATCAAAGCCTGATGAATTGACCTGTTCAATTTATTCATTTTCGGGCAGATATATCTCACAACGGAAATTTATTGTCCACCAGCATACATTCCAGTTAAAATCCGGGATAAAAATAGCAGATCATGCATATCCATGCATCTCCGGCAAAACAATACTTGCCGGTGCGCCACGCTGCTATGACATTACTATCAAGAATGGAATCTTTTGCTGTTTCAAGGCTATTCACTCCCCTTTAATTTGGGTGCTTAAGTATTATCCCATCGCATTGACAATTCTGGTTTACCGCTGATTTTCTACCGCTCATCTTAGGTATCATACCATTGGCACTTTATTAATTGATGATTCATGAGCCGTGGGCTTGCTTTGCTCCGTTAAATCTATAATCGAAGAATAAGATCCAGCATAAACAGCGAATGAGAATTACGGATAAACAGGAAAAAAACAGGTGTGAAGTTTTGAACAGCAAAAGCAATTTGGCCTTGCCGGTGCTGTTATTGCTGTTGCCTGCTTTTTTGCTGATGCTGAATGGATGCTACTATGATGTGGAAGAAACATTGTACCCCGTCGATTTGAACCCGTGTGATACCACCAATGTGACCTATTCGGGCACCATTCAGCCCATGCTGCAGCAGAGCTGTTACAGTTGTCACAGCGATGCCGCCAACCTTGGTTCAGTTTCCGTGGAAGGGTATGACAATGTGCTGGCACTTGTAAATGACGGGCGTCTGGTGGGCTCCATCAACTACCAGGCAGGCTTTTCGCCCATGCCATCCAATGCTCCAAAACTAAGCGATTGCAATTTGTTAAAAATAGATACATGGATTAGCCATGGCGCTTTAAATAACTAATCAATAACTGCTTTAAATCCTATTACAATGAAAAGATTCATCATTCTCGCAACTTTACTGATCTGGATTGCATTGGCAATTTTTGGCTGGTATTACATCCATCAACCCGTTGGCAGTCTTGAATCAACCACGCCGGACTATACCGTAACGAGCCCTGTCTTTTTTGCCAAGTTTAATGACAATGAAGAGGCTGCAAACCAGCAATACCTCGGCAAGGTGATTGAGGTTTCCGGTACCGTTGAAAATATTACCGTAGAAGAAAACGGACAGTTGAGTATAACGCTCAGCGGCGATGACATGTTTGGCGTAAGCTGCAAGATGAATGCAGACAGTGAACAACTGGTGAAAAAACTGAATAAGGGAGATGGCATCGTGGTGAAAGGATTGTGCTCCGGAAAATTAATGGATGTTGTGCTGGTGAATTGCAGTCTTCAAAAAAGCTGATTGCAACTACTGCGCAGGAGTCTTAACAGTGGGATGGAAAGATTCCTGCGCTTTCAGAAGTCGAATGAAAGGACTAACCTAACCCTGCATTTATTTATGCCGATATGATTTCACTTCAACTGTCACACAATCCATACAGTGGAGTAGTTAAGTGAAACCCCAATTAATAATCAATAATCAACTATGCGCTATTATTCAATTCCAACGCTTGCACTTGCCATGTTGCTGGCTACCACCATTTTGGCAACTGCGCAAAACAAGTACTTCGACAAAAATTGTGATGTAACTTTTCTATCCAACACACCACTTGAAAAAATAGAAGGGCACAACAATTCTGCCGTTTCCGTTCTCGATATCTCTACCGGTGCTATGGATTTTGCGGTACTTAATACTGCCTTTGAATTTCACCAGGCGCTGCTGCAGGAGCACTTCAATGAAAACTATATGGAATCTGAAAAATATCCCAAAGCTACATTCAAGGGTACTATCAAAAATTTATCCTCCATTAATTTCAAGGCAGACGGCAGTTATCCGGCAGAAGTGAGTGGTACACTTACCATGCATGGTGTTTCGAAAGAAATTCAGGTCAAGGGAACCATTAAAGTTTCCGGTGGTGTATTCCAGGCGCAGTCCGGTTTTTCTGTGAAGCCGGAAGACTACAATATCGAAATACCCAGCGTGGTGAAAGATAAAATCGCCAAAGACATTAGCATAAGTGTATCCGCCAACTATCTGCCTTACACCAAGTAATATGTGCAGCTTATGATCAAGATTTTTGCAGCAATACTGATTCTCTTTATGGCGGGTTCCCTGCCTCTGCGTGCGCAGGAAGATAACCTCGACATTCTTAACAGCCTGGATGAACCAACGACGAGCTATGCTACCGCTGGTTTTAAAACTACCCGTGTCATCAATGCCCATTCATTTGAGAATGTGGGTGCCGGCGTTATGGACGTGAAGATCTCACACAGATTCGGCTACCTCAATACCGGAGGATATGAATTGTGGGGATTGGATAATGCCACCATCAGGATCGGGCTGGATTATGGCATCACCAAACAACTGATGGTGGGTATTGGCAGAAGCAGTTTTGAGAAAACCTACGATGCATTTGCGAAATACAAATTTCTGCGGCAAAGTACCGGCGCCCATAAAATGCCGATTGCTGCTGCCTTTGTAACGACCATAGCGTTGAAGACACTGAAACCCTCAGATCCGGAACGAACAAATTACTTCTCCTCCAACCTCTATTATTGCAACCAGTTGATTGTAGGCCGGAAATTTTCTGAAGCCTTTACCATGCAAGTGATGCCAACGATGGTGCACCGTAACCTTGTCGCCACCACAGAAGACAACAACGATATTTTTGCCATCGGAGTAGCGGCCCGGCAGAAGCTGACAAAGCGCACTTCCGTCAACCTTGAATATTTTTACCAGCTGAATCAGACCGATCCGGCCATTCATAATTCACTTTCAGTGGGCTTCGACCTGGAAACGGGTGGTCATGTTTTCCAGCTGCACTTTACCAATTCCACCTCCATGATTGAAAAAGGCTTTGTTGCAGAAACGAGCGGAGACTGGCTGAATGGCGATGTCCACTTCGGATTTAATATCGCGCGTGTATTTACGATCGTGCATAAAGAACCTAAAAAACCACCGGTAGAAAAAGGCTGATGCCATGCATCACTGAATGAACTAACCTCGCAGCATTACTCTTTTGTTGCTATTTTTGCACGCGTTAATCCGGTGATGCCGCCATCCGCTCAAGCGGTAGCCGCCGTCAATGTAACTCGTGAACATGTCCACTACCGTTGCTTCCTTTGTTGATCATGCGCATCAGACTGCGGCGGATAAAGAGCTGCATCGCAAGCTGAATCACAATATCGGCAAGTATGATAGTGCCGTCAAAAAAGGGAAGCTGCAATTTTCCGACCTCGATCTCGCAAGGCAACGGTGCAAAAACCTGAAGTGGAAAGCCATTGCCAACCTCGACAAATACCTGCTTGAATTTGAATCAAATATAACCCGGCGCGGCGCCCGCGTAGTATGGGCAGAAAACAAAGAAGAGGCACTGGCAGAGATTGGATCGGTGATGAAACGTGTGCAGGCCAAATCGGTGGTGAAGTCAAAATCCATGACGACCGAAGAGGTTCACCTGAATGAATTTCTGGAAAAGATGCAGGTGGAAGTGGTGGAAACAGACCTCGGCGAATACATTCAGCAACTGGATGGCGAACCACCCTTTCATATTGTAACACCGGCTATGCACAAATCCAAAGAGGACGTGGCCAAGGTATTCAACAAGCACCTTGGAACACCGATCGACGCAACGCCGGAAGAACTAACCATGGTGGCACGCAAAACGCTCCGCCAGAAATATATCACCGCCGACGTCGGTATCACCGGCGCTAATTTCATTATTCCTGATCTGGGTGCCGTAGTCGTTACAGAGAACGAAGGTAACGCACGACTCACCATGACTTTTCCGAAAGTGCATATTGTATTGGTGGGCATTGAAAAAGTGATCCCTTCCTTTAATGACCTGCACTTGTTTCTTCCTCTGCTGGCTACGTATGGAACAGGCCAGCAACTTACCGTTTACAATACCATCATGACCGGCCCGCGCCAGGAAAATGAAGTGGATGGGCCGGAAGAAATGATTGTGATCCTGATGGACAACGGACGAAGCACCTTGCTGGCGGAAGCCGAACAACGCGAAGCTTTGTATTGTATCCGTTGCGGTGCCTGTTTAAATGCCTGTCCTGTTTACAAAAATATTGGCGGCTTCGCCTATGAAACAACGTACAGTGGCCCGATTGGGTCGGTGATTACGCCACACTTCAAAGGCATGGAGCAATTCAAACATCTCAGTTATGCATCCTCGCTTTGCGGTAACTGTACAGAAGTGTGCCCGATGAAAATCAA
>JBGAWA010000086.1:0-20995 GCA_044227805.1 Chitinophagales bacterium
TCATCTTTTTCAAGAAAAGAAAATGTTTCGCAAACCCTAAGCAGTTCTACGTCGGGGTTAAACCCGGCGCCGTTTTGAATTGCAAAATGTGGGTTTAATCCGTATTTATCTTGGGTAAAAGACCGTTCCCTATAACCAGTTAATTTTATCGGGTTAATTTTTCAAAAGGGAAATGTTCTGCAAATTCCATCCAAGCTTTGTTGGGATAAAACTATTTGACACCGTACGTTGCAGTTCAAAACAGCCCTGTGTTAAGCCATGTCGTGGATCTGCGAAGTGTTTATTACCATAAAATAGGAACGGGGAAATCTATCAATACTCCAAAACGAACTTAGATAAATTCTCCCGCTGATCAAGCCCCAGCTTTTTACGCAAACGATAACGGGCAATCTCCACGCCTCGCAGGGAGATGCCCATCAGATTGGCAATTTCCTTGGTGTTTAGATTCAGCCGCAGTAAAGCGCAAAGTTTCTGTTCGTTGGAGGAAAGGTCAGGAAACTGCTGTCTGAGCCTCTTCAGAAAGTATCCGTGTACCTGGTCAAAATGAAATTCAAACTGTTCCCAGTCTTCTTGCAGCCGCAGGGTTGAGTCAATTTTTACGACGATTTTTTCGAGCGCTTGTGTTGTTTCCGGACTTTTTCCTTTGTGCCTCACCTCTTTCAGTTCTTCTTTAATTGATTCCATGAATTCATTCTTCACCACCAGGTTCATGGTAGAAACCGTCAACAGGTTGTTGAGGTGCTCCAGTTCACTTTTCATTTTCTCATCTTCCAGTTGCTTCAGTTCTTGTTCCTTTTGTCGCTCTATTTCCACCAACTCCATTTGCTTTTTGGCAAGTTCTTTTTGTTTGGCAAGTTCCAGTTCCTTCGCCTTCCTGCCGTACCGCCGCCTTTGCCAAAGTGAAACCATCACTAATGCCATGATACCGAGCAACGCATATACGATCTTGGCGAACAGGCTACGCCGTAACGGAGGTTTCACTTTTAATGACACCGGCATGCTGGTCACTATTTGTCCCAAGTGGTTTTGGGTCTGCACGATGAATTCATAGTCGCCTTCTTCCAGGTTGGTGTATTCTTTCGTTGGAATACTTGTCCATGCACCATATTCCACATCAAAGCCTTTTAGAAAATACCGGAACTGCCGATTGTTAACCTCATTGAACTGAAAGGCCTCCAAATAAAACTTCAAGACCTTAGCCCTGTGAGAAACCACTATGGGAGGTATGCCGGTTGGCTTTGCTTCAAACGGCTTTCGTTCATACAAAACAATATGGCCGGCTACATTCATAATTTTACTGATGATCAATGGTTTTTCCATCCCGAGACGATTTTCCAGTTCAGGCCGGTACAGGATGAATCCTTCATTGGCATTGAAGAGTACACCATCGGCTGTATTCACCGAGATATTGAGCAGATCATTGTTAAAAGAATAGCGCAGCTGAAACAGGGAAGAAGGCACAAATGCATAATTGCTGGCGCTTATTTGTTTAAAAAAGCCCACCAGGTTGTCGGTGTACACATGAATGTTTTTTTGTTTATCCTGAACAAGCAGATGCACTTCCTGTTCACCAATGATATCGGAAAAATTTCTGCCTTTTCAATCCTGTCCCGCTGGCTGTCTATTTTATAAACTCCCTTTGAGAGTACCCAGATAAATTTGGTCGTCAATCCGGCAAATGATTTGCTGATCAACCGGGAGACCCTGTTCTTTCGCTATTTTCTTTACCGTTGCTTTGGTCAAACCATCCTGCAGCGTTAGTTGGTACAGGCCTTTGTAGAATTGTCCCACCCAGATGCTACCTTTCGCATCTTCTTCAAAAAGCGGCTTGATTCGAGAAAGCCATCTATCTTTTGAACCGGCTGCAACTCCTTTTTTTTCATTCAGTTTGAAAAGAAATAAACCTGAGTAGGTGCCCTTTCGATGGCGAAAGCCGGATTCGATTGCAACTGTTTAACACCCCACAAACCATGTGTGGTCGCTATCCGTTTCGCTTTCCCCTTATCAAGAAGAAAAAGTCCGGTGTGATGCCCTGCATAAATCTTTCCGGCAATATTTTGCATCCCATAGGCGGGGCCTTCCGTTCCGCGTATAAACAGGCTTTGGGTCGCATTCTTTGCCAGGAAATAAATCCCATTTGAAGTAGTGTAATAGGTGCCTTCTTGCGTGCTATATGCTTCATAGCCGCTTCCCTGCAGGTTAATTTCCTCGCTGATGAACCGCATGGGAGAGTTGATATCGATGAGAGAAATACCATTTTGCATGCCTACCCATAAATTCCCCGCATAGTCTTGAAATGCGCGCAGGCAGGCATTTGATAACAGTCCACCGGATTTGGTGATGTTCTCGATAGTTTGATTTTGCAGGTTGAATAAATACAAACCGGCTGTTTGTGTGGAGATGACCAACCGGGTGTCGGAAAGCTGCAGCACATGGTTCACATATTTGCCCTTCAATGATCTGGAAAGGTTATCATACATGCTATGCAACCCACTCGAATTGGCCCATTCAATGTTTCCCGAATTGTAAAACAGCAGATATCCTTCATCTTGTTTAATGATACCAGCTAACAAGTCATCTTTTTGATCCTGCAAAAAGACGGGTTCGAGCAGTTGGTAGTCATTTATTTCAAAGATTTTTCCCTCGTGTCCCTGTGTGAAAAGTTTGCCCATGGTCTGAAACGTCCGGTAAAAACCACCTTCATGTTCAATTGTTGAAATGGAATGCCCGTCGTACACATAGATTCCCTGAAAAGTGCAGAAATACACTTTGGCATTAAAAAGAAAGACATCCCACACCTCATCGAAATCATGTGAAGCAGCAGTGATTTTTCCCGATAGCAGTACATAGTTCCAATCGCCATCGTAGTAGCCAAACTCACCTTGCGATCCGGCATAAAGCCGGTTGGTATTTTTATCAAACGCCAGTGAACGCTGCTTCTTTCCCTTGTTTATTGCGCTTACCTGCCATTCGTTACCATCGTAGGCGAGGACACCTAAATTATTCGCAACAAAAAGGGTCATTTCCCTGTTTTGAGCAAAGTCGATGTTCTGTATCCCGGCTTTGTAATCAGAAGAGGTGAAATTTTGGATCGGATACTTACCGAATAGCTGCTGAACCCATAGCATCAATAAAAAGAAGCATAGCATGTTCTTAATAAACTCCTTGCTGATATTGTGAAAACTATGAATTCGCATATAATAATAATAATCAACTGTTTATGTGAAAAAAGAAGCAATTGTGTAGTAATAATAAATTGGAATGATGAAATATTTGATGAACCGTTTTTTTTTGAATCCCTTTTTCAGTGCGCTAAATTTGAGCGAATCAATTTTAACAAGGGATTCGAGCGTTTGGAATAAACCGAAATATAAAAAAATGCTTCCAAAACTTTACGATAAACAACACTAATATGAAACAACTTGTACAAACGCTCGTCCTGCTTCTCATGGTTTATACGGCATCAGCTCAAGCCGACGGAGTTGTTGTTGTCAGTAACAGAGATGGGATGAAGTTGGTCGTCAATGGCAACGACTTCATGATCAATGGTATGAATTGGGACTACTTCCCGATAGGTACGAATTATTCGTACAGCCTTTGGACACAGCCGGATGATATCATACGGGCGGCACTTGACGCTGAGATGCCGCTACTGAAGAACATGGGTGTAAACACGATCAGGCAGTACACCGGTGTGCCGGCAAAATGGATCAGTTATATACATGAGAAGTATGGCATCTATACCGTACTCAACCACTCCTTCGGTCGATATGGCCTTACGGTGAACGGGGCTTTTGTGCCGAACACAGAGTACGGGGATAGCCGTGTCCGCGAATTGCTGCTGGCAGAAGTTACTTCCATGTCGGAAGAATATAAGAATACACCGGGCTTGCTGATGTATCTGCTCGGCAACGAAAATAACTATGGACTGTTTTGGGAAGGCGCGGAAACGGAAGATATTCCAATCGAGGACAGGAAATCTACTGCACGGGCACAAGCGTTATACAAACTGTTTAACGAAGCAAGTTTAGCGATAAAAAAAATTGACCAGTCACATCCCGTAGCCATCTGCAATGGTGATTTGCTTTTCATAGAAACCATCGCAAAAGAGTGTAAGGATGTGGACATATATGGCACGAACATGTACCGTGGCGTCTCCTTCGGTGATGCATTTCAAAGAGTGAAAGATGAATATGGCAAGCCAATCATGTTCTCTGAATTCGGCGCGGATGCATTTAATGTCCTTGATGATGAAGAGGACCAGGCTTCTCAGGCCTACTACCTGGTTGGTAACTGGAAAGAAATTTATGAAAATGCTGCCGGGTTGGGTAAGGCCGGAAATTCCATCGGAGGGTTTACGTTTCAGTTCAGCGACGGCTGGTGGAAGTACGAACAGACCAGTAACCTGGATGTGCATGATAATAATGCTTCCTGGAGCAACGGAGGTTATCTGAATGATTACAGGGAGGGCGATAACAACATGAATGAGGAGTGGTTTGGCATCTGTGCCAAGGGAGCAAATAATGAACGCGGGCTTTATCAGCTCTATCCCCGTGCAGCATACTACGCTTTGCAGGAAGTTCACAGGTTTAACCCATTTGGCAAAGACGCATCTGTTGAATCACTCAACAACTATTTTGCGGGCATTCAAGTAAAGGATGCTGAATTGAAGGCAAGAGGTGATAAGGGTGCCTTATCCGGCGACCAGTTAAAAAAGGTTCGCGTTAGTGAGCTACGGGCTGATCTGTACACTTTCAGCACAGGTGGTAAATTGATCAGTACACCGGAAGATCCTGTTCCTGGCCAGGTAAGTTACCCTGATGAACTTGGCTTCGACCACATGCAATCTTTTTATTTGGGTTTTGAAGCCAAGCCGACGGAGAGTGTTCGGGCAAATATTTCATTCAACGTTCTGGGAAATGTTGCCGATAATCCCATCAATGAAATTTTCTATGAAAACAGGGGACGCACATCGGAGGTACAGCCTTACAATTACGGAAACGGTAACGTTTCAAGTAATCCGGTTGTGCTGACAAGTTCAGAAAGGATACGTTTGTATCACGCCGATTTTAACTGGAATAATAAGCTGGTAGATATAACAGGTTTTTACCGGACAGGTCATTACCATTGGGGATACGAAGGCGACTTCTTCGGTTTGTATCCAGAAGCCAACTACGGGCCTAATATTGACATCTATAATGGCAATGCGCCATTCGGTTTTGAAGTGGCGGGAAAGAAATATTTGAAAGGACTTAAAGTAGCCTTTGGCCCTGAACTTTGGTGGGGTGCGAATCCTGCTATCCTGCTGAAATATGGAAGGCAAATAGGCAAATTTGAAGTCACCGGTATCTTTCACGAAGACATAGACAAAGCGGCACCTGCCGTGAGTTCGATTGCCGTACCTACGCCGCCAACACGCCGGGCAACCTTGGTGGTAGAGCGTGATTTTGGAAAATTAGGTTTGGAAATCGGAGGTATCTGGTCTAATCGTAACCGCACAGGAGAGATGTTTCAGGTAGTGGAGAAGACACCGGAAGGCAGTTATAATATATACCAGGATAAGACCGATTTTTCCGATACCTGGGGCGGTAAATTCAAAGTAACCTATGCCTCCGGTCCATTCCAGTGGTATGCACAGACCGCGGCACAGGGGATCATCTCTATGGGCGGCGCTGACTATACCAAAACATTTACAGGCTGGCGGCTCAAGGACAGCGGCAGTGGCAACCAATATAACTTCCTGACAGGATTCACCTATGGATTCGATCACCTGCAGATTGCACCCAACTTCCTGTGGCAGAAACCAATTGAAGGTCCGATACCGGGTGATGTGCCAGCTCCCGGAAAGCCCAGGAATATTCTTGATGACCCGTTTGCGGTCAGTGATAACAGGGAAACAGTGGCAGGTGAAATCCTCTTAACGTATGATCCCACGCCGGGAACCTGGTTCTATGAGTGGAACAATGATATGATGGAAGATGCAAAGCTCGCCATCAGTACAGGGTTCGTTTACCGGCACCTTCCCACAACCATGGACGCAGCAATTGGTATTCTTGCAGATGGGCGAACATTATTCGCATTTCCGGGAGCAGCACCTGCTCATGATTTATGGGAAGCTCATGCACGAATCGTTTCAAAGTTGTCTGCCGATTTCGGGTTGATAGCTAATCTCCTGGCAGGAACAGCCCAGGCGAATGGCAGCGATGATCGATTGATTATGCGATATGGCGGCGATGTGCGGATGGTCTACAAAAATGCTAAGCTCATCTCCACGGTAAAAGTGAACGACTGGGGACCTTACGATTATCATCGCGACTTCAACCTTACTTTTCCATTACAACTAATTGCAGATCTATCCTTCAACCTTGGAAAACCATCCTGGTTCAATCTTCCAAACTCACAGTTTGGTGTACGCGGAACCTGGCGTTCACTGGATCAATATTCCAACCGTTACTGTCCGGCCACCACCATTGACGCCAGTGGGGCAGAAGTATGTGATCCCACGGCGATTGGATATGGCAATGGCAACGAATGGGAAATAATGACCTATTTTCAGATAAACCTAAAGAACTAACCCAAAATGCCTAAGGTGATGAAGTATATAAAAATCAAACCATTCGCCATTGCCTTGTCATTGGCGCTGTCTCTTTTCAGCATGCTTGGTTGTAAAAGGGATTTAGATGAACTGGAACCAGCAACCTACCCCAAAATCCCGGAGGTGTTTATTGACAATTTCAGCGAAGGCTTGCAATACGCAGCCTTTGGTGGTTCTGATGTAACAGCTTTCCAGGTGGACTTTGATGTGAAATATGAAGGCACAGCTTCTATGCGATTTGCTGTGCCCGATGTAGGTGATCCCAAAGGAGCTTATGCGGGAGGTGCCTATTACACAACCGGAGGGCGTGATCTCACCGACTATGATGTGCTGACTTTTTGGGCTAAGGCGTCCAAAGCCGCAACAATCGATGTCGTTGGTTTCGGGAATGATCTCGGCGAGTCAAAACATGTGGTTACCTTACTCAATGTTGCCGTTAATAATAACTGGCAAAAATTCTATATCCCGATACCCGATGCCTCAAAGCTCACCCAGGAGCGTGGTATGTTCTATTATTCAGAAGGGCCGGAAGACGGGTTAGGTTATACCTTCTGGATTGATGAGGTTAAATTTGAAAAATTGGGAACTATTGCGCATCCAAGGCCTGCCATATTATTGGGAGAGGATCAGGTTATCGCGGCTGAAACAGGAATAGAGCAGACAATCGGCGGATTGATAGAAACATTCAATTTGCCTACAGGGGTAGATCAGACGGTTGGTGTCGCGCCTGCCTATTTTACATTTTCTTCATCTCAAACATCTGTTGCAACGGTTAACAGTGCAGGGGTTGTGTTTATCGTGGATACGGGCACGGCTGTGATTACCGCCAAAGTAGGTGACGTTGATGCTGCTGGATCATTGACCATTACATCCAGCGGTGAGGCTGTGGGTCCGCAGAATGCTGCGCCAACACCTACCGCTAACGCTGATAGTGTGATTTCTCTTTTCAGCAATGCTTATAACAACGTAACCGTTGATACCTGGAATACGCACTGGCAATTTTCAACAGCAGAAGATTTTGATATCCAGGTGGACGGAGACGATGTGAAACGCTATCGTAACCTAAACTTTGTCGGCATCGAGTTTTCATCGCAAACCATTGATGCCACGGCAATGACCCATTATCACATGGATATCTGGACGCCGGATCCAACAGAACTACCGAAGGCATTTAAGGTGCTCCTGGTTCCACCTGGCACAGTTGGTACTCTCCGGTGATTTGCCCAATGAGTACATCGACAACGTATATTTTTATACTTCCGGCCCGGTGACTACTACCGGTCCAACGGTTGCCGCTCCTGTACCTACCCGCAATCCTGCTGATGTAATTTCCATATTTAGCGATACCTATACGAATGTGGCAGGAACTAATTTTAACCCGGACTGGGGCCAGGCTACCGTTGTTTCTCAAACACCTGTTCAAGGCAATAATACCTTGCTTTATTCAGGTTTAAATTATCAGGGGATAGAGCTTTCCGGTAGCCTCGATGCTTCCGGTATGACACACTTGCATCTTGACTATTGGACGAGTAATTCCTCTCTGCTTAATGTTTACCTAATCAGCTCCGGACCGGTAGAAAGTGCATACTCCCTTACTGTCCCCACATCAGGCTGGGTAAGCCTGGACATTCCTCTTACCAGTTTTGCTGCCGTTGATTTAGCTGATTTGATACAGCTTAAATTTGATGGCAATGGCGATATTTATTTAGATAACATTTACTTCTATGTAGCAGGAAGCGGAGGTACAACACCTACAACAGCCGCGCCCACACCAACTTACAGCGCATCCGGTGTAATCTCGGTTTTTAGTGACGCATATACCAATATCGTTGGCACTGATTTGAATCCGAATTGGGGACAAGCCACACAGGTTTCTCAGGTTCAGGTTCAAAGTAACAACACGTTGCTCTATACCGGTTTGAATTACCAGGGTATTCAATTGGGCAGTAGCCAGAATTTATCCGCGATGACACATCTGCATCTTGATTTCTGGACAGCAAATTCGACAGCGCTCAAGGTTTACCTTATCAGTCCCGGCCCGGCTGAAACACCTTACACCTTGATCGTTCCAACCTCGGGCTGGACAAGCATAGATATTCCTTTGACCGTATTTACTCCGGTAGTTGATCTGACTGATGTGATTCAGTTCAAATTTGAAGGTGACGGGAACATCTACCTGGATAATATCCTTTTCCATAACTAAGATTCTTGATCATGCTGATTTTCGAATTCACAATGAATTAATTAAGATCAAATAAAGCAATCGTCCTAACTATGAAATCTGTTTTAATAAAAAATTTCCTCCCTGCTGTCATCTTATTCTCGTTTTGGAGTTGCCAGGATAGCAACAATGTTATTCCGGATCGCAACTACCAACTGGTATGGGAAGATAATTTTGATGGCATCGAAGGTGAATCACCTGATTCATCGAAGTGGGCTTTTGACATAGGCATCGGGCCCGGAAACGATGGATGGGGCAATCAGGAATTGCAATATTATACTGATCGTGCAGAGAATATCTCTCTTGATGGTGCCGGCAACCTTGCTATCACAGCAAGAAGTGAAAGTTATGGAGGCCGATCATTCACTTCAGGAAGAATCAATACTAAAGGGCTTTTTCAACAGGCATATGGCCGTTTTGAAGCACGGATGAAAATGCCCTGGGGCCCCGGCATCTGGCCGGCGTTTTGGACATTGGGTGCTGATGTTGATCAGATTGGTTGGCCACAATGTGGTGAAATCGATATCATGGAGTATCGTGGCCAGGAACCTCAGCTGATTCACGGAACCGTTCATGGGCCAGGGTATTCTGGAGGAGCTTCCATCACAAAAAGTTTCGCCCTTGCTAATGACCGATTCGATAATGACTTCCATGTCTTTGCCATTGAATGGGATGCTGATTACATCGATTTTTTTGTGGACGATACACTTTATAACCGTATCCAACCTGAGGATGTTAGCGGAGAATGGGTTTATCAGCATCCTTTCTTCATCATTCTCAATATCGCAGTTGGAGGAAATTATGTAGGCTTCCCAACTGCTGAGACACCTTTCCCGCAAACAATGCTGGTAGACTATGTTAGGGTCTATCAGGAAAAAATACAATAGTCGCAGATCCTGTCAGTAAAGACAGGATTTGCCATCAATACAGCTTAGCATCAAAGGAGTTTTTTAAAATATGAAACAGACAGCTCAACTTTAATAAAATTGAAGCAGACTAATTCTAGCACAGATAAGGATGGGATGATCCTCACGCAGGAGGGCGCTAATAGCTATTTTAAAATATCAGACAGCGATTCACTGCGTCCCTTTTTCATGAGCATAGTCAGCCATTCTGATCACTGGATGTTTGTATCCAGCAATGGCGGACTAAGTGCCGGAAGAAAAAATCCAGACTATGCTTTGTTTCCTTACTATACGGATGATAAAATAACCGAGTCGACCGAAACAACCGGAAGTAAATCCATTTTTATTGTTGAAAATGATGAGCGTCACCAAACCTGGGAGCCTTTCTCTGTTCGTCAGGATGGATTGTACAGGGTTACGCGAAACTTATATAAAAGCGTGTATGGAAATAAAATACGATTCGAGGAAATCAACCATGATCTTGCATTAAGTTTCAGTTTTGAGTGGAACCCAAGTGATATATATGGTTTTGTCAGAAAGTCAAAACTGGTGAACCATGCCAACCGTCAAGTTCATATTTCCATACTGGATGGCATTCAAAATATCATGCCTTGTGGAGTCAACGGTGATCTGCAAAACAATGCGAGTAACCTGGTTGATGCCTATAAGCGCAGCGAACTGGACACCAACACCGGACTGGGAATTTTTGCACTGAGCGCCATCATATCTGATAAGGCTGAACCGAGTGAAGCATTAAAAGCAAACGTAGCATGGTCTCTCGGATTCGAGAGCCCGTCATTCCTCCTCTCAACACTTCAATTAAACAAATTCAGAAAGGGAGAACAAGTCTCGCAGGAAGAAGATGTGAAAGCAGAAAAAGGGGCGTATTTCATCGTTGATAAAATCGTGCTCTCACCGTCCGCTCACAAAGAATGGATGATTGTTGCCAACGTAAATCAGAATCACTCATCCATTGCGAGGCTGAGAGAACAAATTAAGTCCAATCAAGACCTCCCCGCGGCAATACAGAATGATATTGATGAAGGTACCAGGCAATTGATTGAATTGAATGCTGCGGCGGATGGCTTTCAGATGACGAACGATATCCGCCGCGATGCCCGGCATTTTTCCAATGTGCTTTTCAATATTATGCGCGGCGGGACTTTCGACTTCAACTATCAGATAGAAAAATGGGATTTTATCACCTACCTGGCTAAGGCCAATCAATACGTGTTTGAAAGTTCAAGGACCGTCCTTGAAAAGGTTCCGGAAAAATTCAGCCTGCAGGAGTTGAAAGAGCTTTTTACAAAAAGCGCCGACGCCAATTTTAAGCGACTGTGCATGGAATACATGCCGCTGAAATTCAGCCGCAGGCATGGTGACCCCAGCCGTCCCTGGAATAAGTTTTCAATCAATACCCGTAGTGAAAAGGACGGATCCAAAATTCTCGATTATCAGGGTAACTGGAGGGATATTTTTCAAAATTGGGAAGCATTGGCTCATTCTTATCCGGGTTTTGTGGAAAGCATGATGCACAAATTTCTGAACGCTACCACCTTTGATGGCTACAACCCTTACAGGGTAACCAAGGACGGTTTTGAATGGGAGACCATTGAACCGGATAATCCCTGGTCGTTCATTGGTTATTGGGGCGATCACCAGATTATTTATCTGTTGAAGTTTATGGAGTTTTTGCAAGACCATTATCCCGGCAGGTTAGAAAGCTATTTTGATCAGGAAGTGTTTGTTTATGCCAACGTTCCCTATAAGATCAAATCGTATGGTAAGATTCTTCGCGATCCGAAGGATACCATCAGTTTCGATCATACTCTCAATCATGAGATCATCTTACAGAAAGAAGAAACAGGTGCTGACGGCGCCTTGTTATGTGATGAGAGCAAGCAGATTTATGCCGTGACCTTCGTCGAAAAATTACTCGCCACGGTGCTGGCCAAAGTATCCAATTTTATCCCGGAAGGCGGCATCTGGATGAATACCCAGCGTCCTGAATGGAATGATGCCAATAACGCCCTTGTTGGCAATGGCGCTTCAATGGTGACGCTCTGTTATCTGCGCCGGTTTTTAGCTTTTTGTAAGAAGTTGTTGACCACCTCAGATATGGAGAACGTGAGTATTTCCATTGAATTGATCCCCTTTTTTAAAAGTGTTGTGCAGACTTTGCAAAGGCATCAACATCTTTTAACAGGTAAGTTCAGCGACAAAGACCGAAAGTTGATTTTGGATGGATTAGGGATGGCAGGCAGTGAATACCGCAATCATATTTATGAGCGAAGCTTTGAAGGCAAGAAACAGACGATTTCAATCAGTGAGCTGAAGCATTTTGTTGATTTGACTTTGTTATACCTCGAACACAGCATACAGGCCAACAAACGTCCCGATCATCTCTATCATGCTTATAATTTAATAACGATTGAAAACGGACAGGAAATTTCCATTTCCCATTTGAGTGAAATGCTGGAAGGTCAGGTGGCAGTATTGAGTTCAGGTTTTTTGACTCCTGCAGAGTCCTTGATGGTGTTGGATGCAATGAAGAGCAGCAAACTCTTCCGCAAAGAGCAGAACAGTTACCTGCTTTATCCGGACAAGGACTTGCCCGGCTTCCTTCAAAAAAACAACCTGCCCTCAGCAGCGGTTCGGCAATCACCCTTGCTTACTCAACTCACAGAAGATGACAACAGGGACATAATTGAAAAGGACGTAAGCGGGCACTACCATTTCAATGGTAATTTTAAGAATGCTGGCGACCTGGAAATTGCGCTCAGGGAACTTACGCAAACCAAATACGCAAAGCTTGTTGAAAAGGAAAAAACTGGCATTGCAGGCTTTTGAAAATGTTTTCAATCATAAAGCATTTACAGGAAGATCAGGTACTTTATGGTTACGAAGGATTGGGCTCCATCTATTGGCACATGGTGTCGAAATTGTTACTGGCAGTGGAGGAGTGCTGCCTGAAAGCAAATCAGGAAAGTGCTGCCTTAGAAGTGTCAGACAGGCTGAAAGAACATTTTACGAGATGATGGAGGGCATTGGTGTGCACAAATCACCTAAGCTATATGGTGCTTTTCCTACAGATCCCTATTCGCATACGCCGGTTGTGTACAAGGAGCGCAGCAACCTGGGCATGACCGGGCAGGTGAAGGAGGATATTATTAGCCGGTTTGGTGAAACTGGGCAAATTTGTGAAAGAAGGTCGGATCTTCTTTAACCCGTTTTTATTGCGCCGGCTGGAATTTCTATCCGAAAGAAAAGTTTTTGACTACGTGGATGTTGATTCCAACACCGGCAATTACCACTTGATAAAGGATCACTTGTTTCACCTATTGCCAGATTCCTGTCGTGTATAAATCCGTCCGCAGAAAATAGCCTGACAACTATTCATAAAGACAATTCCATCCGGCACATTCAGCAATCTAAGCCTGGATGCAGATATCAGCAGAAAATTTTTGAAAGAACCGGTGACATTATGCGGATGGAAGTTCACATCAAAGAATCGCAATTGAACTGACATGAGAATTACGACCTGGATAGCGACAATGTGCATGATAGTCTTAGTAATAGGTTCTTCATGCTGTAACAATCTTTCCTGGTCACAAACAATATAAAGAATTGACAGCTAAAGACATTTTAGGTAAACCCGGCTACCTGGCATCTCATACGGCGGTTACCGCGGAATAACGGGATATTCAACCGACTGTAGGTCAATTAAAGAGGTGATTCTGAAAATCCTGCACAAGTGAATGTAAAAATTTTGCGCACTTACAATACGCGGCTGGCGGAGCCTTCCAATCTGCTCAAGGCAATTCATCAGTTGAAACTCGAAGACTCAACTTTTGAGATGTACGTGATGGGCGCCTGGATAGATTGCAAAAAGGCAGGTACCAATCATCCCGACCACCACGATGAAGATGGAGAAGCCAATGCCGCTGGAATTGAGCGGGCGGAAACAATGGCAGTTCGGATATCGTAAAGACTATTGCTGTCGGTAATGAGGCGATGGTAAAATGTGGCAGCCAGCTATTATGTGCAACCTGCGGTGATTTTAAAATATGTGAATCAACTTCAGCAAATGAAAAAGGCAGGCAAAATGTCCAAAGATGTCTGATTACGAGTTCCGACAATTTTGCTTCCTGGGGAGGAGGTGACACGGAGTACCATGTGGATGATCTGACCCGGCTTTATGATGCAGCGTTGATTATGTTTCCCGCACACTTATCCGATGCATGACACTCACCATCACGCTGCATTCTGGGGCAATTTTGAGGGTGAGGAAAACTACTCCAACGAAAGAAAGATAGCGGCCGCCATGGAGAGATCCCTAAGGATTATGCCATCGCGCAATACAAAAGTGTAGTAGCTTATATGAAAAGCCTCGGAATTGAAAAGTCGAAAGCATATCGGCGAAACAGGCTGGCAAGCGCATCTGACGGTCACTACGGCGCACAGGGTTCAAACGCATGCGATGAATACAAGGAAGGGCTGTATTACCAGTTGACTATGGAATGGGACCCATGAAAACAATATCGCTTGCTTTTACTTCGAGGCTTTTTGATGAGATCTGGAAAGACGCGGCAAACCCCGCCGGTTCCGAAAATCATTTCGGTTTGTTCACCATTGACGGTCACGCCAAATATGCTATCTGGGATTTGGTGGATACTGGAAAATTTGATGGCTTGAAAAGGGATGGAAATGTGATTATGAAAACCTATGACGGCGATAAACAAGCACTGTTGAATGAAACATTGTTGCCACCGGCAAAGCAAAAAAGTAAATGGACTATTAACAGTTGACAGAACGTTTATACATGAATTTTCTTTACAAATATGGCTTCACCTTAACCTTGATTTTTATGCTGAATGCCTGTGGCATAAACGATAATAAGCTGGAAGTAGCTGTCTTTGAAACATCTGCCGGTGGTAATAAACTTACCCCATTGAAGGAGTTTCCTGCAGGAAGTGAATACATCTCCATTCAATTATTTCCCGGCGAAAAATTCCAAAGCATCACCGGTTTCGGAGGATCGTTTACGGAGGCATCTGCCACACTGCTTAATAAGATAACCAAAGAGCACCGCACTAAAATTCTTGAAGCCTACTTTGGTGAAACAGGTTCCCGCTATTCCCTGACACGTACCCATATTAACTCCTGCGATTTTTCGCTCGGTCATTATTCCTATGCTCCAATAGAAAATGATACAGCACTGCTTAGCTTTTCTGTGGAAGAAGACCGGGACGATATTATTCCCATGATAAAAGATGCCTCCGCAATGTCGAAGGATGGCTTTAAGATCATCGCTTCCCCATGGACTGCGCCACCCTGGATGAAGGATAACAATCAATGGATAAATGGAAAACTATTGCCGGAGCATTATGATACATGGGCTTTGTTTTTTTCAAAATACCTGGATGCCTACAAAATGGAAGGCATTAACATCTGGGGAATCACTGTGGAAAATGAGCCGTTGGGCAATGGTGGCAATTGGGAAAGTATGATTTATACGCCGGAAGAAATGACACAGTTTGTGCAAAATCACCTCGGCCCAAAGCTGGAGGCAACGGGCAAAGGTGAAATTAAAATCCTTGGGTATGACCAAAACCGGGAACATTTGAATGAATGGGTGGATGTGATGTTCAAAGATGAGGCTTCCTCGAAATACTATGCCGGCACTGCCATTCATTGGTATGCCAGCACCTATGAAGTATTTCCGGATACGCTGCAATATTCTTACCATAAAGCACCCGAAAGCAATCTGATACAAACCGAAGCCTTTGCGCTGATGCGGTGAGGTTCCTATGGCAGGACGATGATTGGTACTGGAAGAAGGAAGCGACTGATTGGGGCTGGATTGGGCTGCAGAAAGGACAAACCGCTGCACCCCAAGTACGTTCCGGTTTATCGGTATGCTGGCGACATAATTGGTTGTTTAAACAATTGGGTAGATGGCTGGATTGACTGGAACATGGTGCTTGACAAACAAGGTGGCCCCAATTGGTTTAAAAACTGGTGTGTGGCACCGGTAATAGTGGACACTGAAACTGACGAGGTTTATTTCACACCAATCTATTACGCGCTGTCACACTTCAGCAGATATATTCGCCCGGGTGCGGTGAGGATAGGTTTTAAAGTGCAGATCCGGATTTGCTGGTGACAGCTGCGCAAAATCCGGATGGTTCGATTGCTGTCGTGGTTTTTAATCCGGTTGAAAAGGAAAATATTTTACGCTTTCACTCGATGAAAAGACAACCGCATTGAAAATTGCCGCAAAAGCGATTCAAACCATTTTGATAAATAAAACAACACACTAACGGTGAGTGATCCCAAAACATTAACACACAAAGTTCCTCTGAGTCAAAAGATTGCCTTCGGATTGGGTATGCTTGCCAATCAAATGTTTCCTGCTGCCCTGGGAATTTTTATGGTAGTACTGGTACAGGATCTGGGCTTTCCTGGCTGGATGTGGGGAATACTGTTTTTCCTCCCAAGAGTCTATGATTCAATTATTGACCCTATCATGGGGTTTATCACCGACAATACGCGGTCGGTATGGGGCCGACGCAGAAAGTATGTCTTTATCGGAGCAATTATTATGGGTATTTCGTTTGTGGCGATGTGGCAATTACACCGGGAAAACGGCGTGGATTATAATTTCCTGTACTTCCTGCTTTGGTCTTTCATCTTCTATACAGGCCTTACGATATTCAGTGTGCCTTATGTTGCCATGGGATATGAAATGAGCGATGATTTCCACGAACGGACGAATATCATGGCCGTAGCACAGTGGATAGGACAGTGGGCCTGGGTAATTGCACCCTGGTTTTGGGTTGTCATGTATGATCCAACATGGTTTGAAAATGCAGACACTGCTACACGGACACTGTCTGTATGGGTTGGTGTAGGCTGTATGATATTAGCTATGATCCCGGCTCTCTTTATCAAAGGCAAATCTACCAGGGATGATAACACCCTCATTCCACTGCGTCTTAAGAATATTGGCGGCGGTCTCAAAGAAATATTGAATGGATTCAAGCAGGCATTCAGTATCAAGCCGTTCAGAAAGTTGTGTATCTCCACCTTTTTGATATTTAATGCATTCAATACAGTTGCCTCCTTCTCCTTTTTTATCATCGTCTATTATTTGTTCAATGGTAATGCAGGTGCAGCGGGAATGTGGCCCACCTTGTTTGGAAGTCTTGGCGCCATGGTAACCACTTTTGCAGTAATTCCAACGGTAGCCTGGTTGTCGAAAAAATTGGGTAAGAAAAATGCCTTCATGCTCTCGCAGGGAATTTCCATCATCGGTTATATATCGTTTTGGTTCCTGTTTGTGCCGGGGAAACCGTATATGTTCATTTTCGCGCTTCCCTTCTTTTCTTTTGGTATTGGCAGCTTGTTCACGCTGATGATGTCTATGACGGCCGATGTATGTGACCTCGATGAACTGAATACAGGGAAGAGAAGAGAAGGAATCTTTGGTGCTATCTATTGGTGGATGGTAAAGTTCGGGTTTGCCATCGCAGGGTTGCTGAGCGGCGCTATCATGAGTTTTGTGGGATTTGCTCCGGATGCGGCTTCACAGCCTGAAGGCGCAGTAACCGGGCTAAGGTTGTTTTTTTCAATCGTTCCTATACTTGGAACGTTGATAGCCATGTGGATTATGCGCGACTATGATGTGAGCGAAGCACGTGCTCATGAAATCAGGGCAGCCATCAACAGGAAAAAGGCAGGTATGAATGGCACCGCAGCCTACATTCCCGGAAAACTGCTTTTGTGGAAAGAAAAAACCCGGAACCTGGAGGCCGGGTTCGGTCTTGATTTTAGCGCTAAAACTGAATCAGCAATCAGATCAATGTTTTCACAAACACTTCACCATGGCATTCATGGGTTGTGTTTCAGTCCTTATGTGGAAGGTCAGGAAACAGGCGATATGCTGTCAGCGTCACAGATCAGGAGGCGAATGGAGATCATACTGCCGCATACAAAATGGATACGCTCTTTTTCCTGTACGGAGGGTAATGAACTGATTCCAAGCATAGCGCACGAGAAAGGACTGAAGACAATGGTGGGCGCCTGGATAGGCAACGACAAAGAAAGAAATGAAAAGGAAATTGACGCCCTTCTCAAATTGTCCGAAGCCGGCCTCGTGGACATAGCGGTGGTAGGCAATGAAGTGCTGCTCCGTAATGAACTTACCGAGCAGGATGTCATCCGATATGTTCAACGGGTAAGGCAATCTCTACCGGGTCACATACCGGTTGCTTACGCAGATGCTTACTATCATTTTCTGGAACATCCAGCATTAATAGAAGCCTGTGATGTGGTGCTGGTTAACTGCTATCCATTTTGGGAAGGAGCTGCAATAGATCATGCATTGCCCTATCTGCAACACATGTATGAGTTGATACAGCAGGCGGCTAATGGTAAAAAGGTGATTATTGCTGAAACCGGATGGCCCAGTAAAGGACAGGATGTAATGGCTGCCAGGCCATCGGCTGAAAACGCCATGAAATATTTCATCAGTACACAGGATTGGGTGAACAATAATAAGATAGAGATGTTCTATTTCTCTTCTTTCGATGAGTCCTGGAAGGTTCATTATGAAGGCGAGGTTGGCGCACAATGGGGGCTTTGGGATAAAAACGAGAAACAAAAATTCATTTCCTAAATAGTTAAAACTATGTCATTCAGAGCAGAGAGAATACAAGGTTTGGCAGGACTGGATTATTCCAAAACAAGTCCGGAAGAGTTGCGTGGCTTGTTCCTTAAAGTGTTGTCGAATGGTATGCACGGACTTTGTTACAGTGCCTATGATGAAGGGCAAAAACCGGGTGATATACTTACTATTGAACAGGTCAGGCGCCGGATGAAGGTTATTGCTCCCTATACGAAATGGATCCGCTCTTTTTCCTGTATTGAGGGCAATGAACTGATCCCTCTGGTAGCACAAGAACATGGGTTGAAGTCCCTTGTTGGCGCATGGCTTGGAAGAGACCAGGAACTCAACGAAAAAGAAATTGTCGGTTTGATCTCTTTAGCAGAGAAGGGCTTGGTTGATGTTGCTGCGGTTGGCAATGAAGTATTGTACCGTAAAGACCTGACCGTAGACCAGCTGCTCACTTACCTCAAACGCGTGAAAGAAGCTCTTCCGGGTATTCCGGTGGGATATGTTGATGCTTACTATGAGTTCAGGGATCATCCCGAAATAGTGGCTGCCTGTGATGTAATCCTCGCTAATTGCTATCCTTATTGGGAAGGTTGCCATATTGATTATTCTCTGGTTTACATGAAACAGATGTATCAGCAGGCTGTTGACGCCGCCGGTGGGAAAAAAGTGATTATCACGGAAACCGGATGGCCCAGCCAGGGAAGCAGCCTGCAGGGCGCACAACCTTCCACAGAAAATTTTTTGAAATATTTCATTAACGCTCAAAAATGGTCGGCAGAAGAAAACATTGAAATGTTCTATTTCACTTCTGTTGATGAATCCTGGAAAGTAAGCTCCGAAGGCGACGTTGGCGCTTTTTGGGGACTCTGGAACACCAATGAAAATCTTAAATTCTAACCATTATTAACAAACAAAAACAAATCAAGATGAAAAACTTAACAATTGTTTTAATGCTGTTCATATCCGCCTTTGGATATGCACAGGTAACCTTGCCGGTTGACTTTGAGTCAACGGGCATAACCTATCCGATCACTGACTTTAGCGGAGGTCAGATGACGGTAGAAACCAATCCCGACATGTCTGGTATCAATACCAGCGGTAAAGTGGCACGCATGATAAAAAATGCAGGTGACCCATGGGCTGGCAGTGTTTTGGAGTTGGCAGCTCCCATTGATTTTTCCGTCAACAAGCATTTCAAGATGAAGGTGTGGACACCCGGTGCCGGAAGGAAAGTGTTGTTGAAAGCCGAGAATCTGACGAACGGCGCGATCGCTTATGAACAGGAAGAATTGAGTGTCGTAGGTAATGCATGGGAAGAACTGGTCTTTGACTTTTCAGGCATTAATGCAGCCGAATCTTACCAAAAACTGGTTTTCATTTTCGACCTCGGTACCATTGGTGATGGCTCTGCCAATTTCACCTTCTATTTCGACGATATCAATCAGTTCAACGGTGGCAGTGGCCTGGCGCAAGTTGACCTGCCCATTACCTTTGAGGATACGGCAACAGTTGACTATGCCTTGGTGGATTTTGGTGGCAATGCATCTTCCATTGTTACTGATCCTACCAACCCTAATAACCTGGTAGGTAAAGTCATCAAAACCGCATCTGCAGAAACGTGGGCCGGCACCACCAACGGCGGCAATGGTTTGGCTAACGCGATCCCATTTGCTATTGATAATACAACAATGACCGTTCGTGTATGGTCGCCGGATGCCAATACACCGATCCGCCTGAAGGTAGAAGATGCAAGCAATCCCACGATCAGTGTGGAGACGGAAACAAATACGACGATGGCCGGTCAATGGGAAACGATGAATTTCGACTTCAGCAACCAGGCTCCCGGCACTGCTGCCTTGAACCTGGCAAATTCCTATGATAAGGTCTCCATCTTTTTCAACTTTGGCACTACCGGTGGTGCAGCTGGCGAAAAAACCTATTACTGGGACGACGTGGAGTTTGCAGGCGGCGGCAGTACGCTCGAACAGGTTGATCTGCCAATCACCTTTGAGGACACGGCATCAGTGAATTATAATCTGGTGGATTTTGGCGGTAACGCATCTTCAATTGTTGTTGATCCAACCAATTCGGGCAATATGGTAGGTAAAGCTATTAAGACCGCATCTGCGGAATTGTGGGCAGGAACATCCAACGGTGGAAATGGCCTGGCCAATCCAATTCCTTTTTCTACTAATAATACCAAGATGACTGTTCGTGTATGGTCGCCGGATGCCAATACGCCGATTCGCCTGAAAGTTGAGGATGCAGGCAATCCTACCATCAGCGTAGAGACAGAAGTGAATACCACGATGGCTGCTCAATGGGAAACGCTGGAATTCAACTTCAGCAATGAAGCCCCGGGCACCGCAGCGTTGAATCTCGCGAATACCTATGATAAGATTTCTATCTTTTTCAACTTTGGAACTACCGGTGGTGCAGCAGGCGAAAAAACTTATTACTGGGACGATGTGCAATTTGGTGCTGCCGTAGGTATTAACAACCCGGATGCAACCAATGCAGGAGCCACTATTTATCCGAATCCCGCCATTGACTTAGTAACTATCGAATTTGCAGACGCGCTGAATGGATCCGAA
>JBGAWA010000087.1:0-19250 GCA_044227805.1 Chitinophagales bacterium
CTCCATCACGCCTTTTATGGTAGAAAACTCATGATCCACACCACTGATGCGCACAGCAGTAATGGCATATCCTTCCAGCGAGGAAAGAAGTACCCTCCGCAATGCATTACCGATGGTTACACCAAAGCCGGGCTCCAGCGGGCGAAATTCAAACAAACCTTCAAAATCAGTTGCCTTTTGCAGTACGATTTTATCAGGTTTTTGAAATGTGAGTAAGGCCATTATTTGTTTCGGGTTTAAGTTCTTAAAATTGTTATGCTGTAAAAGTTTAATCCTTGATCCATCATCCGGTTCCCATTCCGCAGCTTACTTGGAATATAATTCCACAATCAATTGCTCATGAATGTTTTCAGGTATCTGGTCTTTTTCTGGCATAGCTAGAAAAACACCCTTCATCGTATCGCTGTTCCATTCCAGCCATGGATATTTTGACTCACGGTTGCCAAGTGCCTGTGTGATAGCGGGAAGTCCTTTTGATTTCTCCTTAATGCTAATCACATCTCCTACGCGCAATACGAGGGAAGGAATACCGGCCACTCGTCCATTCACCGTAATATGTTTGTGTGCCACCAGTTGGCGGGCCGCTCTGCGGGTTGGGGCTACGCCTAAGCGGAAAATCGTGTTATCCAGCCTTGCTTCCAAAAGCTTCAGCAAGTTCTCCCCTGTTACACCCTTCTTGCGTACGGCTTCCGCGTAAAAACGTGCGAACTGCCTTTCGAGCAAGCCATAGGTCATCTTGGCTTTTTGCTTTTCCTTTAATTGCGTGGCGTATTCTGAAGATTGCTTCTTCTTTCTTGACTGCCCATGCATCCCAGGAGGATAACTTTTCTTTTCCAATGATTTGGTATAACCCATGATAGGTTCTCCAAACCTCCTGTTAATCTTAGCTTTTGAACCGGTGAATCTTGCCATGTTACTGTTGTATGCTGTGTATATTACCTGAATGAATTACTGACTGCGAAGAGAAACAAATGATTAAACCCTTCTCTTCTTTGCGGGTCTGCAGCCATTATGCGGCAGTGGGGTGATATCTCTGATCAGTGTTACGTCAATTCCTGATGAGGAGATGGAACGGATGGCGGATTCACGACCGGAACCAGGTCCTTTCACAAACACTTCCACTTTACGCATACCGGAATCATGAGCCACCTTAGCAGCATCCTGTGCGGCAAGCTGAGCAGCATAAGGAGTGTTCTTCTTTGAACCCTTAAAGCCAATCTTGCCGGCTGATGACCATGATATTACCTGCCCTGTCTTATTGGTGAAGGTGATGATAATATTATTGAAGCTGGCCTGGATATGAACGTGTCCTTCAGGTTCAGCTTTAATACTGCGCTTTTTGGTGGTCTTCTTAGTTTCAGCCATTGTGGTTTATTCGTTTTCTGATTGTGGGGCAATGACATTCATCCATTGCGTATTAATTTCTATTTCTTAGCCGGTGTCTTCTTTTTGCCCGCAACAGTCTTGCGTTTTCCTTTACGGGTCCGGGAATTGGTTCGGGTGCGCTGACCGCGCGTCGGAAGTCCCTTACGGTGACGAATCCCACGATAACTTCCAATATCCATTAATCGCTTAATGTTAAGCTGAATTTCTGAACGTAAGGCGCCTTCTACTTTCCAGTCATTATTAATGATATTGCGGATGGAATTCAACTCATCATCATTCCAGTCCTTCACCTTTTTGGTAATATCCACTCCTGCTTCCAGGAGAATTTTTTTGGCAGCCGACTGACCGATGCCAAAAAGGTAGGATAGGCCTACGTAACCTTGCTTGTTCTTTGGTAAATCAACACCTGAAATTCTCGCCATGATGTATTGTTAATCTTGAAGTTTTCGATTTAAATTCCTGATTGCTGCTTCGCAATGCGAAAAAGATCTTAACCCTGGCGCTGTTTATAGCGGGGATTTTTTTTGTTGATCACATACAGCTTACCTTTCCTGCGTACAATTTTGCAGTCTGCGCTTCTTCTTTTTATGGATGCTCTTACTTTCATCGTCTGATTTTTATGCGTCCTGAAATTAAAACCGTATTACCTCTGCTATGATTAAATCTATTTAAACCGATAAGTAATTCTGCCTCTAGTCAAATCATAAGGTGACATTTCCACTGTTACTTTGTCTCCCGGAAGAATCCTTATATAGTGCATCCTCATCTTTCCCGAAATGGTGGCTATAATCTCATGGCCATTTTCAAGGCGTACACGAAACATGGCATTGGATAATGATTCCGTGATTGTACCGTCCTGTTTAATGAGATCTTGCTTAGCCATTTAAAATTTGAGGGTGCAAATATCGCTTTAATTCGTTAATTTTTAAAGCTTTTACTGAATTACCTGCAGTTGCGATTGATTCAATCAACTTCTCCAATCAGACTGCCACATTTAAAACTTCTTCAATAAACCTAAAAGTGGTCAGCATCTGCGGGCCATCCCTTGTAACCGCTACCGTATGTTCAAAGTGGGCTGAAGGCTGATGGTCTTCCGTGAAGATGGTCCAACCGTCATTGGCCTGCATCACCTGCTTCTTTCCCATGTTCACCATGGGCTCTATCGCGATCACTAACCCTTCCTGCAACTTTGCTCCTGAACCACGCTTCCCGTAATTTGGCACTTCCGGATCTTCATGTAGTTTTTTTCCAACTCCATGACCGACCAACTCCCTCACCACTGAATAACCATGCCGTTCAACGTATTCCTGTATCGTTGCCGCTATGTCTCCGATTCTGCCACCTATTTTAGCCTGCTGAACCCCTAATTCCAGTGATTGCCTGGTAGTATTCAATAATCTTTGTTTAGCTTCACTAATATCACCTACCGGGAAAGTGAAGGCACTGTCTCCATAAAATTCATCTAACACGACTCCGATATCCACACTCACAATGTCCCCGTCTTTAAGCACCGTTTCGCCGGGAATTCCATGCACCACCACTTCATTCACAGAGATACAAGCCGAATTGGGAAAACCGCGATAACCGAGGAAAGCTGGAAATCCGCCATGATCTCTGATAAACTCATCTGCCACGGCATCAAGCTTAATGGTAGTTATACCAGGCTTAATATGCTTCGCCACTTCGGCTAAAGCTCTTGAAACAAGCAAAGAACTCTTTCGGATACGCTCAATCTCTTCCGGTGTCTTGTAATAAATCATTTCTTTTTAAGCACTAACTGCTGTTGTCCTGCCTTTGATACGTCCCGACTTCATCAACCCGTCGTAATGACGCATAAGCAAATGACTTTCTATCTGCTGAAGAGTATCCAGGATTACTCCCACCATAATCAGCAATGAGGTACCACCGTAAAAGTTTGCCCACTGACTGTTTACACCAAAAGCACGTGCAAATGATGGCATGATGGCAACAAAAGCCAGGAACAATGCACCCGGCAAGGTTATCCTCGACATCACCGTATCAATAAAATTGGCAGTTTGCTTTCCCGGCTTCACGCCTGGAATAAACCCGCCATTTCGCTTCATATCGTCTGCCATCTGAATCGGGTTCACGATAATGGCAGTATAGAAATAAGTAAAGATGACGATCAGTAAAAGGTCTACCAGGTTGTACCAGAATGATCCGGGGTCGGTGAAGGCCGTTGCGCCCTGCATAGCAGCCGAGTCGGGAAAAAACTGCGCAACCGTTGCAGGGATAAACATTAAAGCCTGTGAGAAAATGATCGGCATTACACCGGCAGCATTCACTTTAAGCGGGATATACTGTCGAACGCCGCCATATTGCTTATTTCCAACCACTCGTTTGGCATACTGAACAGGAATTTTTCTTGTTCCCTGCACCAGCAATATTACCATCACTATTACTGCCAGCAAAACAGCCAGTTCGAGCAGGAAAGAAACCAAACCGCCCCCTTCATTCAACCGGCTGTCGAATTCAGCCAGGAAGGCAAAAGGTAAACGCGCGATAATTCCGATCATAATCAGCAGTGAAATTCCATTTCCAATGCCGCGATCAGTAATTTTTTCACCCATCCACATGATGAAAATAGTGCCGGCAGTTAGAATGACGAGCGATGAAAACCAGAACAAGCCTGGATTCACACCACTTACTACATTAGCACCAATGCCGCTTTTCAGGTAAACCACATAACCGGAAGCCTGCGCCGCCGTGATCACCACCGTCAGCCAGCGCGTGATATTATTAATCTTGCGACGGCCACTTTCACCCTCCTTCTGCATTTTCTGAAATGTCGGAATAGCGAGTGTCACCAGCTGCATCACGATAGACGCTGAGATATAGGGCATGATGCCCAACGCGAAAATTGATGCGCGTGAAAATGCACCACCGGCGAAAATATCCAGCAGGCCAAAGATACCTTTGGCTCCCTGTTGCGTAACCGCTGCCAACTGCACAGGATCAACGCCGGGAAGTACAATGTAGGAACCAACCCGGTAAACGAAAATAAGGCCTAGCGTATAGAGAATTCTCTGACGCAGGTCCTCAATTTTCCAGATATTCTGTATGGTTTGAATGAAACGTTTCATGTACCTTATTAAACGAGGTTAACTGTACCGCCGGCAGCTTCAATGGCCTTCTTTGCCGATTCGCTGACTGCATTAACTTTGATATCGAGTTTTGATTTTAACTCACCGGTTCCAAGAATCTTCACTTTGTCATTCTTCGTAATGATTCCATGCTCCAGCAGCACTGCATGATTGATTGCAGTGAGTTTATACTTATCGACATATTCCTGCAAACGACCAAGATTAATCACTTCAAACTCTTTACGGAAAGGATTTTTAAATCCGAATTTCGGCAAGCGGCGCTGCAGTGGCATCTGTCCACCTTCGAAACCTCTCCTGCTTTTATTGCCGCTCCTAGATCCGGCACCCTTATTACCGCGCGTAGATGTTCCGCCATGTCCGCTGCCCTGGCCACGACCAATGCGCTTCACTTTTTTTACAGACCCTTTTGCGGGTTTCAGATTACTGAGATTCATGCTTAGATTTTTTCAATAGTCACTAAATGTCTCACCTTGGTCAGCATTCCCTGTATTTGTTCGGAATCTTCTTTTACTACCGGTACATGCAGTTTACGGATGCCCAAAGCCGTTATCGTTCGCTTCTGCCTTTCAGGCCGATCGATTGCGCTTTTTACCTGGGTAATTTTAATTTTTGCCATTGTAGTTGATTCTGTTCTGTTCTTTTATTCAATGAGCAGTGGATCAATTCGCCAGCTACTCCTGCTTCCGGAAAATGCCCGGCGATTTCAACCGTTAAATACCTTTTTCAGATTTACGTTGCGGGTTTGCGAAATAACAAGCGGATCTCTCACCAGTGAAAGCGCCTTAATAGTGGCTTTTACCACGTTATGAGGATTGGTTGATCCCAATGATTTTGCCAACACATCGGTTACACCTGCACTCTCCAACACAGCCCGCATAGCACCGCCTGCAATTACACCCGTTCCGTGAGAAGCAGGCTTAATCCACACTTTTGAAGCACTGAATTTGGCGATTTGCTCATGCGGAATTGTCCCTTTAAAAATAGGCACTTTTACAAGGTTCTTTTTTGCATCATCAATGCCTTTTGTTATTGCTTCCTGCACTTCGCGCGCCTTGCCAAGACCCTGTCCGACAATACCATTACCATCACCTACCACTACCAGGGCAGAAAAACTAAATGTGCGGCCTCCCTTCGTTACTTTCGCAACACGCTGGATGTTTACCACCTTGTCCTTAAGATCGAGCTCGCTTGCCTTTACCCGTTGAATGTTTGCTTGCGCCATTGTATTTATTTGATTTCTTGTTAGCTGATTTTGGCCTTCGCCTTATACTTAAAACTGCAATCCTCCTTCACGTGCGCCTTCTGCCACGGCTTTTACGCGTCCATGATACAGATAGCCACCGCGATCAAACAGCACATTGGTGATACCAGCCTCTATAGCTCTCTTGGCAATCGCCTTTCCAACTTCCTTCGATTTCTCAATCTTGGTTCCGGTTAGATTCTTCATATCCCGTGATGAGGCTGCCGCTAAAGTATGCCCTTGTGAATCATCTATGATCTGTACATAAATTTCACTGTTACTGCGATAGACTGACAGACGCGGCCTTTCTTTGGTTCCGGAAAGTTTCTTGCGAATCTTCCTGCGTATCTTTTCTCTTCTTGCTTCCTTTCTTACCATGTTTTAGATTTTTATTGCGGTTACGGAGTTTGCCGTAGATCGTTCGTTAGTACAATTTATTTAGCACCTGTCGCTGCTGATTTACCTGCCTTGCGGCGCAAAATCTCATTCACGTATTTGATACCCTTACCCTTATAAGGTTCTGGTCTTCTCACTTCACGTATCTTGGCTGCCATCTGCCCGAGCAATTGTTTGTCGTGACTGCTCATGGTGATGATAGGGTTCTGACCTTTCAATTGCTCCGCTGAAGCTTTGATTTCCTTTGGAAGAGAAAATAAAACAGGATGTGAAAAACCAACTGATAATTCCAGCAATTGCCCGGTCACTGTTGCTCTGAATCCGACACCTACCAATTCAAGTTTTATTTCGTAGCCTTCCGTAACTCCTTTCATCATATTGGCCAACAATGCGCGGTACAGGCCATGCAGTGCCTTATGGCGCTTCTGATTGGTGGGCCGTTTAACTATTACCTGACCATCTTCCGTACTGAAAGTGATATCAGCATCCACTTTCTGTGTGAGTTGACCTTTCGGGCCTTTTACAATCACCTCATTTGACGGAGTAACAGAAAAGCTCACTCCTTTGGGTAATGCAACCGGCATTTTTCCTATGCGTGACATGATTGATTATTGCTTGTTTTAAACCAATATTTTAAACTACCGGGAATGCCTGCCCAAACTATCTCAAATCACCGGTGCATTCCTCTGGATCCAATCATCCCGGTGAATTATTCATTCATTAAAAAACGTAGCAGAGAACTTCTCCTCCAATTTTTTGCGTCTTCGCTTCCTTATCCGTCATGAGTCCTTTGGAAGTGGAAATAACAGCTATCCCCAAACCATTCATCACTTTTGGCAGTTCTTCCGCGCCCCTGTACCTTCTTAATCCCGGACGGCTCACCCTGCGCAGCGAGCGGATGGCAGGCTGCTTGGTTACCTGGTTGTACTTCAAAGCAATTTTGATGACACCACTTCCACTATCACTGCCTTCAAATTTGTATTTAAGAATGTATCCTTTGTCGTACAGAATTTCTGTCAGGCGCTTCTTCAGGTTGGAAGCAGGAATTTCCACAATGCGATGATTTGCACTCAGCGCGTTACGCATGCGGGTGAGGTAGTCAGCTATAGGATCAGTTACCATTATGAGTCGTTAGAATTGATTAAATAATTTTAAAGCGCTTACCAGGAAGCTTTCGTTACACCCGGAATCTTTCCGTTTAAAGCAAGTTCCCGGAATTTGATCCGTGAAATACCAAATTGACCAATGTACCCTTTGGGGCGGCCGGTAATCTGGCAACGGTTATGCTTGCGGACGGGAGAAGCATTTTTTGGAAGCTTATCCAATCCAACATAATCTCCGGCAGCTTTCATGGCTTTGCGCTTCTCAGCGTATTTTGCCGTCATGCGTGCGCGCTTTCTTTCTCTTGCTTTTACTGATTCTTTTGCCATTTGCTTATTTATCTTTTTTAAATGGAATCCCCAATTCGGCGAGTAATGCCTTAGCTTCTTCGTCGTCTGATGTGCTGGTTACAAAAGTGATGTCCATACCATTCATCCGCGTAATCTTATCAATATCAATTTCAGGAAAGATGATGTGCTCTGTTACGCCGAGTGTATAGTTTCCTCTTCCGTCAAAACTTTTATCGTTCACGCCCTTGAAGTCACGCACACGCGGCAACGCGACCGAAATGAAGCGGTCTAAAAATTCATACATCCGTTCGCCGCGAAGCGTTACGCGAACTCCAATCGGTGTGTTTGCCCTTAATTTGAAGTTGGAAATATCCTTTTTGGATTTAGTGGAAACGGCGCGTTGTCCTGCAATGGCAGAGATCTCGGCAATAGAGGTATCAATCAGTTTCTTGTCAGCCGTAGCCGCGCCAACACCCTGATTGATGGCAATCTTTTCAAGACGGGGCACCTGCATGCTTGACTTAAAATTAAACTGCTTTTTCAAGGCAGGCACCACATTTTCTTCGTAGTGTTTTCTTAACCTGGGAATGTATTTTTCCATTGACTGCTTCTTTAAATAAATTATTTAATCACCTGGCCCGAACGAACCCTTCCTTTGGCGAAACGCACCGATTTTTCGTTCTCCCTTTTTCTCCCAATCCTGGTCGGCTTACCATCCTTCGGATCCAGCAACATCAGTTTAGAAATATGAACAGGCGCTTCCTTCTTAACGATTCCACCCTGCGTATTTTTTGCATTCGGTTTGGTGTGGCGCGAAACAATATTCACTCCTTCCACCAATGCTTTCATCTTGTCCACCATCACTTCGAGTACACGCCCCTTCTTTCCTTTATCGTCACCCGAACGAACATACACCATGTCGTTTTTCTTTACATGCGTCTTTGTCTTAAAGCGGGTATTTGTATTTTTAGTCTGGCTCATGGTTATAATACTTCAGGTGCTAAGGAAATTATCTTCATGAATTGTTTCTCACGCAGTTCTCTTGCCACAGGGCCGAAGATGCGGGTGCCCCGCGGTTCATCGGAAGGGTTCAGCAAAACACAGGCATTGTCATCAAAACGGATATAGGAACCATCCTTCCTGCGGATTCTTTTCTTGGTTCTTACAATAACGGCTTTGGAAACGGTTCCTTTTTTCAACTGCCCGGCAGGAATTACATCCTTGGCTGTTACGATTACCACATCCCCTACCGATGCGTAGCGCTGATGTGAATGACCCAATAGCCGAATCACCAGCACTTCACGGGCTCCGCTGTTATCTGCCACCGTCAATCTTGATTCTGTCTGTATCATTGCTCTAAAAATTCTTTTTACCAGTATTTCTGCATTGGCCGGTCCGGAAGCGCCAGACCGCGAATTGCTCTTTCTTTCCTATTTCACTTTTTCAATTACTTCCACCAGTCTCCAGCGCTTGTTTTTGCTTACCGGCCGTGTTTCCATGATCCGTACAGTATCACCAATGGAACATTCCTGCTTCTCATCATGCGCCATCATTTTTTTTGTCTTCTTTAGATACTTACCATAAAGAGGGTGCTTCACCTTCCGTTCGATGGAAACCGTAATAGTTTTGCTCATCTTATTGCTGGTGACTACACCTATTCTTGATTTTCTAAGATTTCTTTCCATGAATTTCTATCTACTTTAATGATGACCGGAAGCTTCGTTTCCTTTTTGTTATTATTTGTTTTCCACTTTAGTTTCTGTAGTGGACCGCTGTTTCAATTCGGTCTTCATACGTGCAATATCCCTGCGCAACTGACGAAGCGTCATGGGATTTTCAAGCGCCGTAACCACATGATTGAATTTCATCTTGGTATAATGCGTGCTGTCTTCTTTTAACTTCTCCACCACTTCCGCGGTTGTGAGGTCCTTTAGGTTTAATTTTTTCTTCGCCATTGTAGGTTTCCTTTTAAGCTTTGTAATCTCTTGCAACCACAAACTTGGTATGCACCGGTAATTTATCGGCCGCCAATTGCATTGCTTCCTTCGCGATGTTTAATGCTACTCCTTCCGCCTCAAACAATATCCTCCCGGGTTTAACAGGTGCCACCCATCCTTCGGGGTTTCCTTTACCCTTACCCATCCGTACTTCCGCAGGTTTTTTAGTGAGTGGTTTATCTGGAAAAACACGGATCCATACCTGGCCTTCCCGCTTCATGTGACGGGTTAGTGCCACACGCGCTGCTTCCAGCTGTTTATCCGTTAACCAGGCCTCATCCAGCGTTTTTAGTCCGAATGAACCGAACGAGAGCGTGAACCCACGTTGTTCATTACCCTTCATCTTGCCACGTTGGGTCTTGCGGTATTTGGTTTTTTTCGGTTGTAACATATTTACTGCGCTTTACTGGTTCTTTCTCCTATTTCTTGCTAATCGTTTTTCAAACAATCAACTTCGTTATTCTCTTTCTGTGCGATCACGGTCCTTTCCTCTTCCTCCCCCACCTCTTCTGCCGCCGGCACCGGTTCCACCTGCACCACTCTTTGGCCGCTGCATCTCGCTTGTTTTTTGCCCTACATTCGGTGACAGATCACGTTTACCGTAAATTTCACCTTTGCAAATCCACACCTTGATGCCAATCTTACCATACACTGTTTGAGCCTCCGCCAAAGCATAATCAATATCTGCCCTGAAAGTATGCAGCGGAACACGACCTTGTTTGATTTCTTCTGATCGTGCTATTTCCGCACCACCCAAACGGCCGCTGATCCTTACTTTAATCCCTTCGGCGCCCATACGCAGAGCAGACGCCAGCGACATTTTAATAGCACGCCGGTAATTGATACGCGCCTCAATCTGCCTGGCGATCGTGTCACCAACAATGGCTGCTTCAATTTCCGCCCGGCGAATTTCAACAATATTGATCTGCACTTCCTTATCCGTCAGCTTCTTCAACTCTTCTTTAATACGGTCCACTTCACCGCCCCCTTTCCCGATAATGATTCCGGGGCGCGAGGTGTGAATAGTGATAGTGATGCGGTTCAAAGTCCGTTCAATAACAATTTGTGCCAAGCCGCCTTTGGTGATACGAGCTCTGAGGTAGTTGCGGATTTTCTCATCGCCCACCAGTTTTTCGGCAAACTCACGTCCACCGTACCAGTTGGATTCCCATCCTTTAATGATTCCGAGACGGTTACCAATCGGATTTGCTTTTTGTCCCATGCAGTTATTTTAGTCTATTGGGTGATTTTGTTTTATGCTTTTGCAGTTTGCTTCGCAGCTTTTTTTGCTCTGGTTGTTTTCTTAACGGGTGCTTCCACCACAGGTGCTGCAGTGTTCTCTGCCGCCTTTTCGATTACCGGTTTCTTCGTTTCCGCAACCTCGGGTTTTGCATCCACTATCAGCGTGATATGATTTGAACGCTTCCTTTTTTTGTAAGCCCTGCCATGCGGTGCCGGCAGCCAGCGTTTTAACATTGCACCACCATCCACAAACAGTGTTTTGACGATCAGATGTGCATCCTCAATGCGCACTCCTTCATTACTTTTCTCCCAGTTGTCGATAGCGGAGCGCAGGAGTTTTTCCATCGGCTTAGCACCAAACTTCGCGCTGTGCTGCAGAACAAATAATGCTTTTTCTGCATCCATGCCGCGAATCAAATCGGCAACATAGCGCATCTTACGCGGCGATGACGGGCAATTTCTCAAAATGGCTCTTGCTTCTGCCATGGCTTAAACAATTTTCTTTGATGAATGACCTTTAAAATTCCGGGTAGGCGCAAATTCTCCCAGTTTATGCCCTACCATATTCTCGCTAACATAGATGGGTATGAACTTATTGCCATTATGTACTGCAAATGTGTTTCCCACAAACTCCGGTGTAATGGTAGAACGGCGTGACCATGTTTTGATCACTGTCTTTTTACCGGTGTTGATCATCTTATCCACCTTTTCCTGGAGGTTGTGATCAACATAGGGTCCTTTTTTTATGCTTCTGCTCATGCTGAATAATTAGTTATTCGTGTTCGGTTAATGCTTTGTTATCAAAATCCACTGTGGGAAGGAATTTGATTTATTTCTTTTTCCTGCTGATGATAAATTTATTTGAAACATTTTTCGGATGCCGTGTCTTCATTCCCTTTGCATACTTGCTGGTTCTTGAACGCGGATGGCCGCCGGACGCCTTACCTTCGCCACCACCCATCGGGTGATCTACCGGATTCATCGCCACACCACGAACGCGGGGGCGTATGCCTTTCCATCTGTTTGTGCCTGCCTTACCTGACCTTTCGGTATTATGATCTGAATTAGAGGCGGAACCAATCGTAGCGATGCAATTCGCCAATACCATCCTGTTTTCGCCAGAAGGAAGTTTGATGATGGCATACTTGCCTTCCTTTGCACTCAGCTGCGCATTAGCGCCTGCGCTGCGCGCCATAGCGCCACCTTTACCAGGATGCAGTTCAATATTATGAATGATGGTACCGAGTGGAATATCCTTCAGGAAGAGTGCATTGCCAATTTCCGGAGGAGCTTCGGGGCCGGAGATAATGGTCTGCCCTACTTTAATGCCGGCGGGAGCCAGTATGTATCTTTTTTCTCCGTCCTTATATTGGATGAGGGAAATAAATGCTGAACGGTTGGGATCGTATTCAATGGATTTAACTTCACCGGGCACGCCGTGCTTGTCACGTTTGAAATCAATGACCCGGTACATCTGCTTATGCCCGCCACCAATATAGCGCATGGCGCGATGCCCATCACTGTTTCTGCCTCCCGTCTTTTTAATGGGTTCCAGCAAACTCTTTTCAGGAGTATTGGTGGTTATCTCTGCAAAAGCATTGATAATTCTGAATCTCGATCCCGGTGTTACCGGATTTAATTTTCTTACTGCCATCTTTGATTACTTTTCCGCTAATCTTTAACGTTAGTTGCTATTCATCATTTTCACGCTGCTGACTTCAGGAACGTGTCCGCACTCTGATTGATCAGATGTTTGCGTAGAAATCTATTGATTCCCCTTTTGCCAGCGTCACGTATGCTTTCTTGATCGGGCTCTTCATACCGGTTGAAAGACCTTTCCTGGTGTTGCGCTGTTTGGTTTTACCAGGCAATACCGATGTTGAAACAGACTTAACGGTAACTCCGTACATCTTTTCCACAACATTCTTGATCTGAATCTTATTGGCTTTCCTTGCCACGACAAACCCAACCTTGTTGAATTTCTGATTCAGCAAATTCAATTTTTCTGAAATCAATGGCCTGATCAGTATTTCTCCCATGGTAAATTTTCTCTTTAGTTGTTTGCTGATTCAAAATGTTTCAGACTGCTTTCCACAAAAACAAGTGTAGCGGCATTCATAATTTCATAAGTGTTTAAGTCACTCACCCTGGAAACACGGCTCTTTTGCACATTCCGGCTGGCTATCATTAATTGCTCATCAGATTCATTAATAACCACAATTGTTTTCTTGCCTGTTAAGCCCAGATTTTTAAGGATCTGCGCAAACTCCTTCGTCTTATGATCTGCGAGCTTAAAATCTTCGATAATAGCTATTCCATTATCCTTAGCCTTGTAACTCAAGGCAGATTTTTTTGCAAGATCTTTTACTTTCTGATTGAGTTTGAAACCGTAATCCCGTGGTTGAGGCCCAAATACTCTGCCTCCTCCCGGAAATAACGGGCTCTTGATGCTTCCTTTTCTTGATCCGCCGGTGCCCTTCTGCTTATGCAACTTCTTGGTCGATCCGGATACTTCCCATTTCTCTTTTGTTTTATGCGTCCCCTGGCGCTGATTGGCCAGGAACTGCTTCACCGTCAGATAGATTGCATGGTCATTGGGTTCTACACCAAAAAAAGAATCCGGAAGATCAACGCTTCTTCCTGCCTTATTACCATCTGTTTTTAAAACTTCAACTTTCATGGTTCTGTAATTATCGCGGTGAAGCCTCTTTTAGTTTTCATTATTAATTACTACATAAGATCCTTTGGGGCCAGGAATACAGCCGTTCACCACCATCAGGTTTTTATCGGCAAATATCCTCAGTACAGACACATTTCTGATCTTCACCGTTTTTCCGCCATCACGGCCTGCCATACGCAATCCCTTGAATACCCTCGATGGATAGGACGAACCGCCCAATGAACCGGGAGCACGGTTACGGTCATGCTGGCCATGTGTTTGTCCACCTACACCGTGAAAACCGTGGCGTTTTACAACACCCTGAAAGCCTCTTCCTTTGGAAACGCCTACAACATTTACTTTTTCACCCTCTGCAAAAATGTCCACAGAAACGGTATCTCCAAGGTTCTTTTCCAGCCCAAAATCACGGAATTCAAGCAATTTTCGCTTCGCAGGTGATCCTGCCTTTGCAAAATGCTTTTGAAGTGGTTTAGTTGTATTCTTATCTTTTTTGGTATCAAAACCTAACTGTACTGCACTGTAGCCGTCTTTCTCGCTGGTTTTGATCTGGGTAACGGTGCATGGACCCGCCTCGATCAGTGTACAGGAAATATTCTTCCCGTTTTCATCAAAATAGCTGGTCATGCCAACCTTTTTTCCAATAATGCCTTTCATGTTGGTAGTGTCTTTTAACCTTTAATGTTAATCTCAACACCACTGGGCAATTCCAATTTGCTCAGCGCATCCACAGTTTTGGATGATGAGGTGTAAATATCAAGTAAGCGTTTGTAAGTACAGAGTTTGAACTGCTCACGGGCTTTCTTATTTACGTGAGGAGAACGCAACACGGTGAAAATCTTTGTCTCGGTAGGAAGCGGAATAGGACCCGCTACAACGGCACCGGTGCTGCGCACCGTCTTCACAATCTTCTCACAGCTTTTGTCAACTAAACTGTGGTCATACGACAATAATTTAATTCTGATTCTCTGTGCCATTTATTTCAATGAGCTTTTAAAAACGGATTGCAAAGGTATATTATCTACTTCGTTTCTCCAATAGTCATCGAAATATTTTTGACATATCCCGGCAGCGGCAAGGATATAATCCCGTCATAAGCAATAAGCATAAGGTGCATTTGATGCGAAATGATAGAAACGCCTTCTATACGAAGCAGGCATTTTTGGTGTACCCTCGCTTAGCCGATTCCCGTCAGAACAGCACCGAAATTACCCGCACGGTGACGAACAGGAATGCGAGAACGAGGAACCAACTTCCTATTTCTGTAATAATCTGATCTTTCGTTTTCATGAAAATGACTATTTACGATGTTCTGGACCATTCAAAAACGGCCGTTTAATCGAATAGTATCAATTAGCTAACCGAATTTCTCTGAGTTGAAGAGGTTTTACGATATACTGACAAATGCACCGGTCAGAAAACAGGCTTCTAAGATTCAATCTGGTGATTCATACAAAGACGAATAATTTCAAGCATCTCCATTGTATACGATTACGAATTAGCAATTATTTACAGTTCACTTTGCCGCCATTTTTGAGACAAGTTTCAATGCTAGAATATTGGGGCGACAAATTAAATCGCAGTGATCGTAAGAAGACAAGAACCGCAAATGCGAATGCCTCTCTTTCAGAATTCACTTTTTTTTGTTAGAAATATTGGCTGCTTCTTCTGAGGCGCTCCGCCGTTAATGTTCTCTGTTGCCGCTGTTGGTAATCTGTTGAGTTGTTGGTCTTTGCCTCGCGCAGGGCTCAAAGAAGACCAACAATAGCGCAGAATTTCTCATGCGTGCCGCACGTAAAAAAAGCGCTCCCGATGTGAGAGCGCTTTTAGTTTTTGGTCTTATGTCTTACGTGTTTACAATTGCATCTATTGCTGAATCACCATCTGCTTCGTATCAATCATTTTCCCATCCACATACAACGTATAAGAGTAAGTTCCGCTTGAAAGAGTTCCTGCATCAATACTCAAATGATCTTCATTGCAAGAAACAGGAATTACACTCACCACTTCACCCAAAGAAGTATTCGTGATCATAATAGATGCATCGTGACAGTTTTTTGGAATGCGGAAAGGGATGAGCGTTGAGTTGTCGAATGGGTTGGGGATGTTTTGGCCGAGCAGTGTTTCGGGTTTGGAGTTTATAGTTTTTAGTTCGGCGAAGCCATTGTTCATTGCGGAATTCGGATCGCCGACGGGTCGGGACAGGTTTTGGGTTACGGATTTTTCCAACGAGGAAATTCTTGCTTCTAGGTTTGCGTTCTGTAATTTCAAAACTACATTCACTTTCTTTAATTTTTCCAACTCGGTATTTTGTCTTACGTCTTCTATCTTAAGTCCTTCGTCTTTTGAAGAAAGTTCCTGTACAGCCTTCACCAACGGCACCACAAACTCAGCATACCGCAAACCATACACATCATGATCATTCTTCGGTGCATCAACACCTGAGAAATCGTAGCCCACTTCTCCGGCAGCTTTCTCCACGTCCTGTGCGATGAAACCGCTGTACACAATTTTTTCTTTTGCGGCAATGGCAGCTTCATCTTTGGGTTGCGCTATTACTTTTCCATTGGCATCCTGTAAGGGCGGCATGTCTCTTCTTAAAAAATGATCTGCACCTGTAATATCCAGTGTGTAGGTTACCGGTTGCAGTTTGTTGATGAACTCCAGTCCTTTCACATTGTCTTTCACATTCTTCTTGAACCTTCCATCGCTGATGTTGCTCCAATTTGTATATCCGCCGATGCTGGTGATAGTGTTATCTCCGATTCGAACCTGATTGCTTGCGGTAATTAATGCATCCGCGCCAAAAGCAGAGCTCCGATCGTAATTCCCGGCATTCGGAGTGGCATTATAGCCAATAGCACTATTGTACGAACCCGTGGTGTTGAAAATAAGTGCAAACCAACCCATTCCGCTGTTGTATGCACCAGTAGTGTTGGAAGCAACTGCATTAGCACCATCCGCCGTATTGTAATATCCTGTAGTGTTGGAATAAAGCGCTGAAGATCCATTCGCAGTGTTTGCACTGCCATCAGTGTTAGAATAAAGCGCTTGCAATCCGTTGGCAGTATTAGCACCGCCCGTGGTGTTGGAATAAAGCGCTTCCTCTCCGTGAGCAGTATTGTAAATACCGGTGGTATTTTGATAAAGCGCATCTAAACCGGTGGCTGTGTTTTTATAACCGGTAGTATTTGCACTCAGTGCATTGAGTCCAACGGCAGTGTTGTTATAACCGGTGGTATTTGCATGGAGCGCTTTCCATCCATCAGCGGTATTGGATAGTCCGGAAGTGTTGGAATAAAGTGATTGGTATCCAGTTGCTGTATTGTAGGAGGCAGAGGAGTTGGCAAACAGTGCACCATTACCCACGGCAGTGTTATATGCACCTGTATTGGCAGTGTTGCCTGTTAAGCCGATGAAAGAATTTCCCGTGCCTGTTGCATCCACTACTTTTGAAGCGCCGATGTAATAGCTTCCGGCAGCGTAAATATTTTTCCAGTTCAGGGCAGCAGAACCAAGATCGATTGAATTGGTGCTTGCCGGTAGCAAATCAGCATTTACGGCAGTAGGTGCTGTGAGGTTGTTGAGTGATTTGTTGGCTCCTCCTTTCGGAGTTACCGCCGACCAGGCACCTCCATCATAATAATAAAACCCGGGAGTGTTGTTGGTTTGGTAAATGAGCAGTCCGGTGGCGGGAGTTCCTATCAAATCACGCTGTGATTTGGTCATGCGCGGAATAAGCATTCCTTTGGAGGTAGAAGTTATGTCGAGCAGTGATGACGTGTTTGGCGTAAGCGTACCGATGCCGGCAGCACCGGTGGTTGGAAAAGTATTTGTCTGCGAAAAAACCTGCTGTGCTGCAAAAAGAAAACTGAAAGCAAGAAAAAGTTTTACTCCAGGTGGAAGTGTTTTCATGGCACTATTTTTTTAGGTGAAAAAATGCACATCACAATATAAAAGAATTACTCATGCGTGCCGCACGTAAAAAAAGCGCTCCCGGTGTGAGAGCACTCCGCCGTTGACTACTATGCCTCGCGCAGGGCCCAACGAAGACCAACAACGGTGCAGTTTCCGGTGCGAATTCAACAATACCTCCAATAAAAAAGCCCTCCGGAATCAGAGGGCTTTATATTCTTTTAACTAAAAATTGTTATGCTTCCGCCTTCACTTTTCCTTTGGCCTTTGAAACCACTTCTTCCGTGATCGCAGCAGGAGCAGGCGCGTAGTGTGAAAACTCCATAATAGAAGTTGCACGGCCTGAAGTGATAGTACGCAATTGCGTTACATAACCAAACATTTCAGACAAGGGCACTTTGGCCTTAATCACCTGCGCATTGGCCTTCATTTCCATAGATTCAAGGTGGCCACGGCGGCGGTTCAAATCACCCACCACATCACCGGTGTATTCTTCCGGGGAAACAATTTCCACTTTCATGATGGGTTCTAACAGGATCGGATTGGCTTTGGCGCACACTTCTCTGAATGCATACTTGGCGCAAAGCTCGAAGGCCATCTGGTCCGAGTCCACATTGTGGTAGCTTCCGTCATACAGCGTTACTTTCAAATCATCCACCGGGAAACCGGCCAAAACACCTGCAGACATTGCTGCCTGAAAACCTTTTTGCACTGGCGGGATAAATTCACGCGGAATAGCGCCTCCAAAAACTTCATTCACAAACACCAATCCTTTTTCGCCTTCACCTACGGGTCCTACTTCTACATGTATATCGGCAAATTTACCACGGCCGCCGGTCTGCTTCTTAAATACTTCGCGGTGTTTAATGGTTTTGGTAATGGTTTCCTTATAAGCAACCTGCGGAGCTCCCTGGTTACATTCTACTTTAAACTCACGTTTCAACCTGTCCACGATAATTTCGAGGTGCAATTCACCCATTCCACTGATGATGGTCTGACTGGTTTCATCATCCACTCTTACTTTGAATGTAGGATCTTCTTCCGCAAGCTTTGATAAAGCATTGCCTAATTTATCCACGTCAGCCTGCGTCTTGGCTTCTACAGCGATAGAGATTACAGGATCAGGGAATTTAATGGTTTCGAGAATAATGATGCTTTTCATCACACAGGGTATCACCAGTACGAATTTCCTTGAATCCTACCGCGGCGCCAATATCTCCTGCTTCAATCACATCAATCGGATTTTGCTTGTTGGCATGCATCTGGAAAATGCGGGAGATACGCTCTTTCTTATCGGTGCGGGTATTCAAAACATACGAACCGGCATTGAGCGTACCGGCATACACGCGGAAGAAGGCAAGACGACCCACAAAAGGATCGGTCATGATCTTAAAAGCCAAAGCGGTAAAGGGTTCTTTTGCATCCGGTTTACGGAAAATTTCTTCTTCGGTATCCGGATTGATTCCTTTTACGGCTTCGAGATCCATCGGTGAAGGCAGGTAAGTAATTACTGCATCGAGCATGGCCTGAACACCTTTATTCTTAAAGGAAGAACCACACAGCATTGGTATGATAGCAATATCGATGGTTGCCTTGCGAATGGCCTCCATGACTTCATCCACCGTCAATGAGTTAGCATCTTCCAGGTATTTTTCGAGGATCTTATCATCGTAAGAGGCTACTGCTTCAATCATGATGGAACGGTATTCATCCACCAGTTCCTTCATGTCTTCCGGAATCGGAATTTCCTTGAATCCTACCGCGGCGCCAATATCTCCTGCTTCAATCACATCAATCGGATTTTGCTTGTTGGCATGCATCTGGAAAATGCGGGAGATACGCTCTTTCTTATCGGTGCGGGTATTCAAAACATACGAACCG
>JBGAWA010000088.1:0-19860 GCA_044227805.1 Chitinophagales bacterium
GCAACCTTGCTGTCTGCGAAAGATGGTTTTTTTAAGAACCAGGCAATAAAAATTTTACTGCCGCCTGAGGTGAAGATGGTAGAGTCAAAGCTGCGCTCCATTGGTCTCGGCAGTGAAGTGGATAAGGCACTGCTCAGCATGAACAGGGCTGCCGAAGAAGCGGCCAAAGATGCAGCACCGATTTTTATCAACGCTATCAAAGGCATGTCGGTGAATGATGCCATAGGATTGGTAACGGGACCGAAAGATGCCGCAACACAGTATCTTAAAAAAACAACCGCTGCGCAATTGACGCAGCAGTTTACTCCTGTAATCAGTAAGGCGCTGGATAAGACCGAGGCAACCAAATACTGGGGAGATGTTTTCGGCACCTATAATAAACTGCCATTTGTACAGCCGGTGAATCCTGATCTTGAAAAATATGTAACGGAAAAGGCGCTCGACGGACTGTTCTATACCATGGCTATTGAAGAAGCAAAAATCAGAAAAGATCCGGCTGGCACTGCAAACAGCCTTATTGAATCGGTCTTCGGAAAACATTGACGGGCAGGAATACCTTCAACCCGGATTTTTCAGTAGAAAAATCCCGCTTTGCTGCGACCATAGAACTGCTAAGGGTTTGCTCATCCTTTCCAAGAAAAGAAAATGTTTCGCAAACCCTAAGCAGTTCTACGTCGGTGTTAAACCCGGCGCCGTTTTGAATTCCAAAATGTGGGTTTAATTCTGCGCAATAGGAATAGCATAAGCATTTGTAAATCCGGCTGTATGGCTGTACTGTTGTTAACACGCATTTTGCAAAGGGATGGAGCGATGGTAACCATCACAATGTTGCGTCGACTGGTGTTTGCGATGCAATTACTTTTACTAAAAAGAGCAACCGTTTAGCAGATATTGTTGCAGGTAAGCGGGATTTGTCAATTGAAAAGCCAGGGTTAAAACTCATTCCAGTCACTCCGCTTGGGCAGTTTCAGATCTTGCAACACAGAAGCCTTCACCCGCAAGACAAAACTATAACTCGGTCGTATTCCAAACGGAACCCATTGAATGCTCATTTCCCAGCAGTGCAGGTCACGATAGATGCCGAGAGATGCCGTCGGGAATTTATGATTAACAAAATCATACGAAGTGCTCATGGTGAGTTTCCAGTTCTTGGTAAGATTTAGCCCGCCGCTGATATTCAGTGTCTGGTTAAAGGTAAGCGAATCATTTCCTTCTGCTGTATTGATTGATTGTAGGAACAAGCTATAGGCAAGGTTAATATTCCATGGCACCTCAAAACTTACATATTGATTCATGGACGCAGCAAGATAAGACTCCTGGTCTTTTGTCAACTCCTGCTTCACGCTTTGTTTGGATTGAAAAGTGGTGCCAATGCTGAGGTTCGCGTTGGTCAATCGGGCCAGCCGGTTATTTTCGTTCCACTCAAATCGGTTCAGCCTTCTTCCGGTACTGTCAATAATATACGGGTCAAACCGTGAACCAAAATTGATATCGAACTTATCGAAGAGTTTAGTTCGTCCCGAGATAGAGATGATGGAAAGGTTCAGTGAGTCAGCTGCGAGGTTATACGAAGCCCCTAAATTCAATGCATCAAGCAACTTCACTTTTTTGGTCTGTTGTAACGTATCCTTTTTGGAAAATACTTTCATCTCTAATGTATTGCCCAATGAGAAATTAATACTTCCGGACTTTCCCTGGCCGGGACCCTGGTAGATGGCATCACTGAACAGCGAATAGCGTTGCGTACTTCCTTCCGCGTCCACTTGCACTGTCTTATACGTATTCCATTTTGGATCACTGAAATCAGGATGGTAGGAAAATCCGAGACTCGGTGTCACTACATGTCGGATCGCTTTTATTTTGCCCTTTTTAAAATTCAGCACTCCATATACCCGTGTGGAAGTGCTCAATGAAAGATTAAATTCGCGTGTTGCGGCAAAACTTCTGATCGTGTCGTAGTTGATAAAATTCGAATCCGGATTCCAGGTTTGCCGGGTAGTTTGCAGCGACCATGATTCTGTATAGTTAAAAGCAGGTGTTACGGTCAGATGTTTAAGAACCTGGAAAGGTGCGCTGACGGGAATGTTGTGTCGCATGCCCGATTGCAGGTTCCTGAGGGTTTGGGCTGAAAAAAATAATGAATCCGCATTAGCCACCTGGTTTTGAGCATTCATCGTGTAGGAAAAACCAATTTTCTCGTACCATCTTTCACTGCCTATACCGGTCTGCCTCCGGAATGGATAGATTGTATTCATATTAAAGGCAACGGTAGGGAGTGAAACACTTACGAGATGAGATAACGTGCTTTGTGAATGATTGGCGGAAACCGTGAAGTTGAAAGGAGAGTAAGGTATCGTTTGAGAGTAGGAGACAGACGACTGATACGTATTATTAAGATAATTGAAGTTGGTATTGGAGGCGAAAAGCTTGTTGAATCCGGATGTTCCGAAATTAATATTGGCACCGAAATGACTGTTGGGTTTTGCCTTGCCATCCTGGTTGTACTGTGCGGCAATGTTAAACTGTTTATTGGAAGTGAAATCATTGATTTCACTGCTGAAGGCACGCTCATTGGCAAAAGTCATCCTAACATTGCCGTTGAATTTGTAACGTTTGTTAAACCTGCTGGCAGCCACTGCTTTCCAGGATCCCCGTGAATAAATATCGGCGGTGAGCGCCAGGTCTACATTATCACTGATACCAAAGTAATAACCACCGTTTCGCAGGAAGAAACCTCGGTTTTTATCTTCACCATATTCAGGAAAGATGATGCCCGACTTTCGTTTTGCATTCAATGGAAATATGCCAAATGGCAAGAACAGTGGCGTTGGCACATCCGCCACCACAAGGTTCGCCGGCCCGGAGACTATTGATTTCCCGGGTATGACTTCAATTTTTGATGAAGCGATGTAGAAGTGCGGATGGTCTTTGTTGCAGGTTGTATAAATATTGTTTTTTCCGAATAAAACCTCATTGGGCATCCTCTTCACCACACTGCTCCTGATGAATCCTTCATCTTCCTGTGTCAGAATTTCACTGATCTTTCCCTTATTTGTTTTAAAGTTATATTGAATTTCCTGCGCGTCATATTTTCTTTCACCCTGTGAAAAGGAAGGCCGGTTGGCAAGCTGTCCGATACTGTCCTTTCTTCCCATTGCCGTAACCACACTGTTTTTCCAGTCGAAGATGATGGAGTCAGCGGTCAGTGTGATGTCTTTGTACTGCACTTGCGCGGCGCCAATCAGGTAAACCCGGGCATTCGTAAGATCGTAATAAATGGTATCGCGTGCTTTATACTTCACCGGTGCATCCAGCCCGTCTGAAGAAATTTTTACAGGTTGGAAGGTGGCGCTGTCTGTTTTAGTTGAATCAGTAATGGAAAGTGGCGGAATAGTATCAGGAAGAATGAAATCGGATTGCCCGCCGGCAATCACCTGTTGACTGCAGCGCGCAGTGCATATGTCCGCATCTGCATACAGCAGACACAGTATCAACAATAAAATGGGGAAACCTTCAGGGCTATATCTCTTTTTCAAAAAAATATCAGGTATAAATTTGCGTTTAATGCTGATTTTTGCGCTAAAGCTACTACAAAGCACTCCATTTGTGAAACGATTGATTCTTATCATTATACTCTTTGCCTGGTGTTGGAGTTTTGGCTTACATGCTCAACCAGCCACAGGTTACAAATTTAAAACGGTAGTGCTTGATGCCGGGCATGGTGGTCATGATACAGGTTGCCGCGGGGTGTCGTCATACGAGAAGAACGTAACGCTGGCACTCGTCCTCAAATTGGGTGCGCTCATAAAAAAAACTTATCCCGGCATCAACGTCATTTATACACGGCAAACGGATACATTCATTGAATTGTATGAGCGTGCCAATATTGCCAACCGTGTCAATGCTGATTTATTTATCAGCATTCATTGTAATGCCAGTAAATCAACCACGGCGTATGGCACTGAAACATGGCTCATGGGACTTCATAAGTCAGGTGGAAACCTCGAGGTTTCAAAAAGAGAAAATGACGTTATCATGCTGGAAGATAATTACCAGGAAAATTACGACGGATTCGATCCTAATTCGCCGGAGGGATATATCATTCTCTCCATGAATCAGAATGCGCACATTGATCAGAGTATCAACCTTGCCTCAAAGGTGGAAGATGAGTTTGTAAAGGATGGCCGCCTGACACGAGGCGTGAAACAAGCCGGATTCCTGGTACTGTGGCGTACTACCATGCCATCGATACTGATTGAGTCGGGATTTCTGACCAACAGGGAGGAAGAAAAATACCTGAACTCGGCAGCCGGTCAGAATGAGATCGCATTTTCTATTTTGCAGGCGGTGGCATTGTACAAAGCGGAAATTGAAAGCGATTACAGTCAGCTTGCATTGGTTCAACACAATAGTGAACCGGCAATTTCCGATACTTCAAAAATGAGTTTACCGCAAGAAGGACAAGTGGCTGATACCATTTCACAGCAGCAGAAAGTGGTGGCAGAGGCAAGTATGCGTCAAGGTACGCAGCCGGCAGTGACGTACAGGATTCAAATCGCCGCATCTGAAAAGGAAATCCCATTAAGCGATCCGCGCTTTGCAGGCATCAAGGATCTTTCAAGTGATAAAAGTGATCATAATGTGAACCGGTACATGGTAGGTAACTATACTGATCTGGCAGAAACACAAACCCGTTTGACCACTTTACGGAAAAAAGGATTTAAAGATGCTTTTGTGGTTGCCTATAAGGATAGCAAACGTGTTCCCATAAATGAGTTGCCCTGAACCGGATCCGGAGAAAGGGATCAATCCTATGGTTATTTTGATGTAATTCCATGGCGGCAGCCTTTCGAAATGTGAAAGAGAACTGCCTGCTTTGCTTAACAAATTGTCAAACCGGCACTGCACTCTTCCGGCGTTTGTGCATACAAAGTATGCTGTAGTTAATCAGCATCATAGCTTCGTTCTGTTTCTATTCACTTTTTCGTTTACCCGGCAAATTGACATCATCAAATCTGAGAATGAATTAAATGGAAAGCTATCAATGTAGCCTGCTTGCTGAAACGGGAGGAAAATTCTTTTGTTTGATGATGAATGCGATGGCCGGGGAGCAATCCGTTGGCAGGTGAAGGCCAATAAATATCCTGCTGCAGCGTTGAGAATAGATGTTCCGTAAACGATTAAAACTATATTTTTGCCGCTTGGTAAAACTATTCATGTGAAAGTATCGAATGAAATGAAGGTGGGGGTGCTTGCCACGATTGCAATCGTTTTGCTCGTGCTTGGTTATAATCTCCTGCGTGGCAAGAATGTGTTCAGCCGTGATAACATTTTTTATATACGATATGATAATGCGGCGGGTATAGCACCGGCCGGCGCCGTTCGCTACAACGGCATGAAAGTGGGCCACGTGCAGGATATTAAGCTGGCCAAGGATGGTTCGGGCCGGATCATCGTATCAGTGGCTGTTACACCCGATCTGAAAATCCCGGTTGGATCAACAGCCACGGTAGTGAGCCCTGATTTTATCAGCCCGAAAGCGATTCAGCTTGATTTTACAGCAGTCAATAAATTCTATATGAATGGCGATACGCTGATTGCCGGTGTGGCGAGAAACAGCATGAAGGAAGTGCAATCTCAGGCCGAAGCGCTCATCGCTTCAATGGATTCTGCCATTAATTCCATCAGCGGAATTTTTAACAGCGAGACGAAAATGAATCTTCAGCGGAGTGTGAAAAGCATTGAAAGCACTTTAAGTACGCTTGATAAGGCAACATCCAAAGTGGATGTTATGCTATCCGATAATGTAAGCCGGCTCGATCGCATTTTTTCAAATGTTGAATCAATAACCGCCAATCTGAAAAATAACCAGGATGAGATCAATACAATGCTGAACAACCTCACTGCCATTTCAGATACCGTTCGGCAAAGTGAGGTGGGAGCCACCATACGACAGGCAAAGGAAGTGCTGGAACAAACGGCAGCAGTGATGAATAAAATCAATGAAGGGCAGGGATCGATGGGACTGCTGGTAAATGATGACAGACTCTACCATAATCTCGAAACATCATCGAAATCACTTGATGCGTTGCTGACAGATATGAAAGCAAACCCCAACCGTTATGTGCAGGTTTCTGTATTCGGGAAAAAGGATAAATCAGCAAAAGAAACTGACAGCAAATAATTGAATCACTTCTTCACAACGCCGGCCAACACACGGATGAAGTTTCGCGATAGTGCAGGTATGTTGTCTGTCACGAACAATTCCGTTTGGAGAGCAACCTGGTTACTGATATTGACCCATGTATTCTTTTTTTGCGGGCTTGCCTGGTCACAAACAGGAGAACCTATCGAAATAGTTAATGCTGATGAATTGCAATACAGCGAACAGGGCGGAGTGCCTGTTCGTAAATTAGTGGGCAATGTGCAGTTAAGACAAAAAGACGTTACCCTTTTTTGCGACCATGCTGATTTTTACTTTGAGGAAAACAGAGTGGATGCTTTCGGAAGTGTACACATTAAGCAGGGTGATACCATTAATATTTATGGTGAAACACTGCATTATGACGGTAACCTGAAGAAGGCAAAGCTGGAGACAAAGGTGAAACTCACTGATGCAAAGATGGTGCTCACTACCGAACAACTGGATTATGATCTTAACTCGCGTGTCGGGTTTTATTTACAGGGAGGCAAACTCGTGAGCGACGACGCGGTGCTGACCAGTAAACATGGGTACTACTTTGCCAATACAGCAGATGTGTTTTTCAAGAAAGAAGTGAAACTGCGGCACCCGGATTACCTGCTGAGTTCCGATACATTAAAGTTTAATACTGTTTCCCAAACAGCTTACTTTGTCAGCCCAACTACCATACACTCCGATTCATTTGATGTGTATTGTGAGAGTGGATATTATAATACCCGTTATGATATTGCACAGTTTGAAAAGAATGCACGGTTAGATTCGAAGAACCAGCAATTAAAAGCAGATACCATTTTTTTCCAGCGGAAACGGGGATATGGTCATGCCCGTTCCAATGTACATTGGTCTGATACCGTGAACCATCTTTCTATGAGGGGTAACTATGCGCAATACTATGAAAACAATGACCGTATCATTGCAACGGAAAATGCGGTGCTGATCATTGAGCTGGACAATGATTCCATGTTTGTGACAGCTGATACGCTGTTTTCATTCAAGGATACCGTAGGCCAGTTTCGCAGTTTGTTTGCTTTTCACCATGTTAAAATTTTTAAAAGCGACCTGCAGGGGGTTTGTGATTCCATCGCATTCAGTTACCGCGATTCTGTTTTCAGGATGTTTGATCATCCTGTGCTGTGGGTTGACAACAACCAATTGAATGCAGATACCATGAACATGTACCTGAAAGGCAGGCAACTGCACCGGATGGATTTACTGCAAAACGCCTTTGCCGTGGAAGAGTCGGATTCAGGTATATACAACCAGGTCTCCGGAAAGGACATGCAGGGCTATTTTAAGGAGGGCTATCTGCAAAGGATGGAAGTACAGGGAAATGGTGAGAGTATCTATTACGCTAAAGATGACAGTAACGCGTATATCGGAGTCAATAAGGCCATTTGCAGCAATATGACAATCCTATTTACAAACGATAAAAAGGTGGACCGCATTTATTTTCTCACCCAGCCGGACGCCACACTTTATCCTTTGAATGAATTCCCCAAAGAAGAATCGAAACTGAAAAACTTCCAGTGGCTGATTGCTAAAAAACCAAAATCCAGGGAAGAATTGATGGAACCACGAAGTGCATTGAAAAAACCGGACTGATAGGAAGATCGATTTATTCGCCGGGTACATTTATTAGGCCCGATAGAGTATCTGCATTGAAAGAGTCGGCGACGGTACCGATACCAGTTCATACGTGCTGCATACTGTAATTCCGCCTCACTTCCTCCTGTTATGTAATAGCTAATCATTCCGTCTTTTGTTTTGAACGGTAATGGTGGCATTAATCGCTTCCAATCTTCACTCCAGCAACAAATCTTGCTGCTTCGCCGGCTTTATGGGGATAACTTATTGTAGCCTGATTTTTTGGATCCGTAACTCTTACCGAACTTTGAATGCCGGTTATCCAAAAGCAGCAATATGTACATCATCAAGATTCATGGAAAGGTTAAAATTCCGGATTACATTCAGATTCGTGATGATCAGTTTACCTTGTTGTCCTATTTTCGCGCCGACCGGCCGGAGGATGCATTGAAAAAAATCGGGTTGGAAGATAAAGAAGCAGCCATTAAAAAAATTATTGCCGAACTGCCATATGGAAAGATCCGGAAGCTGGATGTTTGAGGAACAATGGCAATAGGAAGTTAATCAACTAAAAGAAGTGTAGCATGGAAGAACAAGTGATTATAGAATTGCGGGATGCCGTTATCTATCAGCAGGAGACTTTGATATTGAACAATGTGAATCTGACCATCCGCAAAGGAGAGTTTGTTTACCTGATCGGGAAAACAGGCAGCGGGAAAAGTTCATTGCTGAAGGTGCTGTATGGCGACTTACAGCTGGCAGGAGGAACCGGTTTTGTGGCAGGTCATGATCTGAAATCAATTACCTGGAAGAAACTGCCTTTTCTGCGCCGGAACCTTGGCATTATTTTCCAGGATTTCCAACTCTTAACGGATCGCACGGTTGATGCCAATCTCAGCTTCGTTTTGCATGCCACAGGCTGGATGGACAAGGAAAAAATGAAAGCCCGTATTACGGAAGTGCTGGACATGGTTGGCTTGAAAACAAAAGGATTCAAAATGCCGCATGAATTATCAGGTGGTGAACAGCAACGCGTGGTAATTGCCAGGGCGTTGCTCAATCATCCTGCACTCATTCTGGCAGATGAACCCACCGGTAATCTCGATCCTGACACGTCGGATGAAATTCTAAGATTGCTGATGGATATAAGCCGTAAATCGAATACCGCCGTGCTGATCGCTTCCCATGATTTTATGACTATTCAGAAGTTCCCATCCCGCACGCTGAAGTGTGAGAATGGCAAAGTGCATGACATGGCGGTGCTGGAAACTGTATAAGCTGCTAACTGCTCACGCTGAATAATACCTGTATCAGTTTTTCTGCATTGGCAGTGTTCGAGTATTGCCTGCCCAGAATTTCCTTTCTGCGTATCACCTCTTCTTCATTGAACGCTTGCGTCATCAGTTCTTGAACCGCCCGCTTCATATCCTCGGCCTTGTCACGCACGATGCAGAGATCTTCCAGTCCTGTGTTTTCAATCATGGGTGAATTTACCACAACAAAACGTCCGTTAAACAGGGCGTTCAGCAATTTAAGTTTCGTGCCAGTATTTTGAAACGTAGGCAGCAAATTTATGTGGGCATGACGTATCAATCTCATCATCTCCACTTCTCCGGGATTAATTCTCAGCTCAACATGCCTGTTTTTCTTCACGCTGTCTACCAGCATGGAAGAAGGTTCTGATCCCGCAATGATAAGTTTTGCATTGAGATCATTAAAGATTTTCCCGACCAGAAAGAGTGCAGCCTGGTTGTTTTCCACTACGGCAAGATTACCATGATACAATATGTAATCGCCCTGGCCCGGAGTGGAGATCACTTCTTCGTTTGGATGAAAAGCGGGCAGCTCTGTTACGTTGTCGAATTTTTTGTGGAGATACTCAAAATCATTTTTTGAGATCGGTAGCAGGTGATCCGCGGCAGCCAGTACTTTTTCAAAACTCTTAAGCTTAATCGATTCAGTGAAGAAATAGAACTTGCGGAACATTCCGCTTTCATTTTTACGAAGATGCCGGTAATAGTCCCATTCCACATTATGCATTCGAACCGCTTTCACCCTGTTCTTCAGCTCTTCATGATCGAGATAATAGCAGGTGTGTAATCCTTCAAAAAGAATAGGTGCTTCATCCAGTTCGATGTTTCTCAGCAATTCACTCGACTTGCGGGTTTTTACTATATAAGGAGTACGCGATGTAAAATCACGCAGGCTGTGTTCTCGTTTGTAATAATGCACTGCGGCGCATAACTGGTTCAGTACGTCTGATTCCTTCCTGCCATATTCAAAGCAATGCAATGTTATTTTCACGCCTGCATCATGCAAGGCCTTAATCTTATAGAATACGTCCATCACACCTCCGTAATCCGGAGGATAGGGGACATTGAAGGAGATGATATGCAATGATTGACTCATGACAGCGATCGGTAGAAGTCAAGCAGTTTTGCTCTTCCTTCTGCCAGTTCCATATTTGCCTTGCAGCGAGGCAATTTACCGGAGGCGAAAATACGCATCTTTATTGTCAGCAGTGCGGTGATCGTCTTCACCAGCGTGATAGTTTCAAGATCATTCACCAGCACTGCTACTCATATTGCGCATTCAGGTTTCTGTATTCAGGATAATTCATGGTAATGACTGGTACGCCGGCATGTACGTAGTCAAAAATTTGTTGGCTAAAGAAAAATAGTAGCTGAGCCCTTTATTATCGAGAAGGTTAACTCCAATAAAACTTTCTTGCGTAATTTTTCTGAGTTCAGCGGAAGCAGTTTTTCGAGAAAATGTACTTTTCCCTGTAGTTGCAGTTCGATTGTCAGTTTCCTTAAATGATCAGACAGATCGCCTTCCCCGGCAATCTTAAGTTGCAACGGAATGAATCGCATGGCAGCTATCAGCTGTTCCAGCCCTCTTCCATCATTCAGTGCGCCCTGGTAAAAAATAAACGGATGCTCGCCCGGATCATCGTGCGCCGGTGACACCTCTTCCAGCACGGGAACGTTTCTTATCACTGCGAAAAATTTTCCATAGCAACGGCTGAAGTACGTGGCCAGTCCGCCACTGACAGTATAGCAATTCTTGATATGTAACACCGCAAATTTTTCCACCAATTGCCAGATCCGCTGCGTAACGGGCCGGTTGATCACTTCGGGAACTTCCGGAAACAATTCATGCGCGTCATAAACAATCGTAGCACCTTTAATTCTTGCAACAAAATAGCAGGGCAGGATGGTGTCGAGGTCAATGCCACCAACGATATCGAATCTTTGGAAGAGCAGATAGAAAAAAAGCCTGATGTTATATTCTGCATAAAACAATTTCCCCTTCAAAAAGAAAGGCTGCAGGCGTTGCTGGCGGAATACTTTGTCTGTGATCGGCGCACTGCTCTTTAATTCCCTGCCAACCAGCGTAACCTCATAGCCAGCCATCTCCAGCGATGTGCAGATTCGATGCATTCGCTGATCGTACGTGAGATCATTTATTACTGTGAAGATGATACGTGACAAGATGTTGATTTTATCAACTGATGCTTTAAACGATAATTGTTAATTGAACATATGCGTAAAATTGAGGAAAAACACTGTGATCGCTAATTTTTGTGTGATAAGACACCATTTCTTCGGGATCCTGAATTTGAACACTCCGGTATTGTTGGAAGCATCGAGTTCCGGAGGGGTGTTAATTTTGATCTCAGGAAACCGTTTCGTGCATCAGAAGTCATTACATACCAGTTGTTTTTGTAAATGGCAGTTAGTGTAAGCAGTAGCAGGATTTAGGTGAAGCGGATGATCAAAATAACTATGCAGCCTGGTCCTGATTATTTATTTGCAGAAAATGAGTTGATGTTGATCATTCAACCTCAACTCTTCATTGTCTAATAGCCATTGAATTGTTTCCAGTATTTTCCTTTCATGCATCTTTGGTGTTTTGTTGACTACTTCACTGATGGTATAAGGCTTCTCCTGCACCAGTTTTTTTATCTGTTCTGTTATTTGTTCAAATTCCATATCAGTGAGCTCTATCCTGTTGCGCCGGAGACAAACATCACAGATGCCGCATCGTGGCGCTTCTTTTTCTCCAAAATAGTTTAATAGCAATTGGCTCCTGCATGTTGAGGCAGTGGTTAAATATTGCTTCATGGCGGTAAGTCGGGCTTCATGTGCTTCCTTCCTGCGTCTAAGCAGCAGATAGTCAAATGGCAGGCGGTCACTGTCTTTCCGCGGCTGCAGAAAAATGATTTGTGGCGCATCTTTTTGTGGTTCGTATTGCAGGATATTGAATCTTTCGAGTTCTTTCAGTTGGGTAATTACCTGATCCCTGGTTAGTCCTGTGAACCTGGACAGATCATTTTCGTTAATCGTTACAAAGTCTTCAAAAATGCCTGAATAGGCGCGTAGCAACGTGCGCAGCAACGCTTCATGACGTATATTTTCCACTTCAAACCTGTACAGTACTTCCTTGTTAACCCGCAGCAGTAAACGTGACCGGATAAATACAGCATCGGTGAGCGCTATGTATCCTTCCATCTCCAGCGTCTTCAATGCCTGTATCGTTTCAAGCGGATGAAGATGATTGCTTTTGCAAAAAGCCGCGATATCGAAATCAAAACTTACGTTTTCACCGGCACCAAGAGCCAGTTGAAAGTGGTTAGCAAGTGCCTGGTATACCTGCCTTATTTTTTCAACCGGAGGAATGTGATGCTCAAGCCGTTCCTTCAGGTCTGTGACATCGCTGTTGTTATACAGCAATACAGCAAAGGACTTCTTCCCATCACGCCCGGCCCTGCCTGCTTCCTGAAAATAGGATTCTATGTCGTCGGGCACATCCATATGCACCACGAGACGCACATCCGGTTTATCGATACCCATTCCAAAAGCATTGGTTGACACCATTACCCGCGATTTACCTTTTGTCCAGGCTTCCTGTTTTTGTGATCTTGTAGCATGATCTAGTCCGGCATGATAGAAGTCAGCACTGATATTTTTCTTTTTAAGGTATTCGGCAATCTCTTTCGTTTTTCGCCGGTTGCGGACATAGGCAATAGCAGAACCCGGTATCTTCTCCAGCATCTTTGACAGTCTTTCATTTTTGCTTTCTTCCTGCAATACAGAATAGGAGAGGTTGGTTCGTTCAAAACTTTTTTGGAATACCGTTTTGTGTTTGAATTGCAGCTTATCGCAGATATCCACTACCACCACTGGGGTGGCTGTAGCGGTAAGTGCCAGCACCGGCACGTCGGGAATGATGGCTCTGAATGCTGCGATACGCAGATAGGACGGTCTGAAATCATAGCCCCATTGCGAGATACAATGCGCTTCGTCAACGGCGAGCAGGTTAATTTTCATCTTTTGTGCACGCACCTGCAGCATCTCGGTTGACAGCCTTTCGGGTGATACATAGAGAAATTTATAATTTCCATAAACACAGTTGTCAATAGCCCGATCAATTTCCTGTTTACTCATGCCACTGTAAACGGCGATGGCCTTGATGCCTTTCTGTGTCAGGTGGGCCACCTGATCTTTCATCAGTGCAATAAGCGGCGAAACTACTATGCAGAGGCCTTCTTTTGCTAATGCTGGCACCTGGAAGCAAATAGATTTTCCACCTCCGGTAGGCAGTAAGGCAAGTGTGTCGTGCCCGGCCAATACGGATTGAATGATATCTTCCTGCATGTCGCGAAACTCCGCGTAACCCCAGTATTTTTTCAGCAGGTTTTGGATACTCATCACGATAAAAATAGTAAAGGCAAAATAAAACAGACACGTGTCGGGCAGCTCTATTAATTATTTGTTGCCATGCTTAAACCCACATTTTGCATTTCAAAACGGCAACGGGTTTAACCCCGACGTAGAACTGCTTAGGGTTTGTGAAACATTTTCTTTTCTAGGCAAATTGAGCAAACCCTTAGCAGTTCTACGTCGCAGCGAAGCGGGATTTTTCCACTGAAAAATCCGGGTTAAAAGGCGTCCCCTTTTTATATTTGGTGCGATGCCGCAACAATATGTTTGAAAAGTTAGACAGTGCATGGAATGTTCCTGCTGTTTTACTTCGAATCTTTGGAAATATCTTTCCGGCCTTTTTTAAGGATGAATTCATTTGCTTCCGTTCGCGAATGGCCATATGGGCAGCAGATGCAAAAAGTAAATACGTTGCCCAAAGTACCACATTCGGTAAACTACCACTGAAAATGGCACACTACCAGATCCTGATCCGCTGCTCTTCCGGAATAAACATCTTATCACCTTCCTTTACGTCAAATGCAGTATAAAATGGAGTGAAGTTCATCAGCGAGCCAAGCACCCTGTAAATGCCTGGTGAATGAGGATCTGTTTTTACCTGTTGCAACAGTGCTTCGTCTTTTACTTTCTTGCGCCAGCATTGTGCGAACGACAGGAAGAAACGCTGATCCGGCGTAAATCCATCAATCCTGGTAGTATCCTGTCCTTGCTTCGTGAGTTTGAAAGCATCGTAAGCGATTGCGATGCCTCCGATATCGGCCGTATTTTCACCTTGTGTCAATGCGCCATTTACATGCACAGAGTCGAGCACCACAAAACCATCGTATAGCTTGATTACCTGTTGACCCTTGGCTGTAAACTTCTCCTGATCTTCCTTCGTCCACCAGTTTTTAAGATTCCCGTCTTTATCATATTGAGAACCCTGATCATCAAATCCATGCGTGAGCTCATGGCCGATTACCATTCCGATTCCACCGTAATTTAATGCATCATCTGAGGCAACATCGAACATGGGAAACTGTAAGATGCCGGCAGGGAAGACAATTTCATTGGTGGTTGGATTGTAATAAGCGTTGTTAGTGGGAGGTGTCATACCCCATTCATTTCTATCTACCGGTTTATCGATCTTCGCCATTTGATAGTTGAATTCATTCCTCCCGGCATTTTCAATATTTTCAAACCATTGGTTCCGGTTCGTGGAAACCGGGCTGTAATCCCGCCACACATCAGGATAACCGACTTTTTTGATAAAGGAGTGTAGCTTTTGTTTTGCGGATTCCTTTGTGCTGTCGCTCATCCAGTCAAGATGGTTGATGCGGGCTTCAAATGCTTTCTGCAGGTTATCCACCAATTCCTGCATTCGGTGTTTTGCTTCGGCAGAAAAATATTTCCGCACATAGAGCTGTCCAAGGTCTTCCCCAATGCTTGCGTCGATAGTGCCATAGACTCTTTCCCATCGTGGTTTAAGCTTTTGTTGACCGCTGAGAGCCTTGCCGTAATAAGCAAAATGAGCATTCACAAAATCATTGCTTAATGCGGTGGCTACATTGTCCGTTAAATGAAACCGCAGATAAGTTTTCCATACATTGATGCGTGTTGATTTTAGCAACTCATCCAACTTTTGATAGAATGCCGGCTGACCAACATTTACAGAATCAGTATGAATGCCCAGGTCGGAGAAAAAGGTAATCCATCCGATATGCGGCATTTTTTTATCAAGGTCGGCTACTGCCATTTTATGATAATTGGATTGCGGATCACGCAGCTCCACATTGGTACGATGGCTTGCTGCCAGCTGATATTCAAGTTGATAAACGGCAGCCGCATTCTTCGCTGCCGTAACAGAATCATCACCCGTCAAACGGAACAGGCGGGCTGCGTATTCCAGGTAGGAATGCACAACATCCTTTGTACCCTCATCTTTCATGAAATAGTAATCACGATCAGGCAGCCCAAGTCCTGATTGATAAAATACAAGCAGGTTCTTATTGCTGTTCTTATCGTCAGGTGCTACATACTGACCTGTGAGCAAAGGATGATTCAGTTTCCATTGTGACGCAATAAACTTCATTACGTCGCCAGCAGTTTCCAGCGAGTCAATTTGCCGGAGATAAGGTTGCAGGGGTTGAAAGCCCAGACTTTCAATAGTAACGGAGTCCATGCCGGAGGCATAGAAATCTCCTATTTTCTGTTCAACAGTGCCTTTCGGAGAAGTAGTGGCTGCGGTTTCCTCGAGGATAGCTTTAATATTCGCTTTTGTAATGTAATCCATTTCCAACCGCGCCCCGGCCCTCGATTCTGTTGGCAAAATGGTAGCCGTATCATACCAGTTGCCATTGGCGTAAAGAAAGAAATTATCACCAGGCCGGATGGCAGTATTGATGTTTTGCAGTGACAATGTTTTTCTTTCAGTGCTTTGCTCCGGAGGTGTCGGGTTACAACCGGAGAGTGCTATAAAGAGGAATAATGCAACAGGCGGAAATCGGTAAATATTTTTCATTTTCAGTAGATTAATTCGTGTACAAGATAGGTGACACTATCGCGCTTACTTCTATTTTTCGACCAACACTGCGATTAGAGCATCATACCGTCTTTCATCGTCAACTTCCTGTCGGCCAGGTTGGCCAGTTCAGCATTATGCGTGACGATGACAAATGTCTGGTTAAATTTTTCGCGTAACTGGAAAAAGAGCCGGTGAAGTTCTTTAGCAGAATCAGAGTCAAGATTTCCGGAAGGTTCATCTGCCAGCACAACCTTGGGATCGTTGATAAGTGCTCGGGCAACGGCTACACGTTGTTGTTCACCACCGGAAAGTTCGGAGGGTTTATGATCGAGCCTGTTCTTTAATCCAAGGTAAGAAAGCAGTTCAATTGCTCTTTCCTGCGTTTCTTTTATATCCTTTTTCCCTATGTGTGCCGGTATGGATACATTTTCAATGGCTGTAAATTCAGGCAGCAGATGGTGAAACTGGAATACAAAACCGATGTGTTGGTTTCTGAAGATCCCCAGTTTTTTATCCGGAAGTTGAAATACATCGTTTCCCTCATACAATATCTTTCCTTTATCGGCTCTATCGAGAGTGCCGAGGATGTGCAATAACGTACTCTTACCCGCACCAGATGGGCCCACGATGGAAACCACTTCACCTTTCTCAATAGCAACCGAAACATCTCTCAGGATATGGAGGCCACCATAATATTTGTGTAGGTTACTGGCTTGTATCATGCAGGAAAGATAGCAATGGTCAGGGAAACATTTTTTTGTGTCACATCGCTGTAGTTTACGGGTGTGGTTCCAGTTACTTCATTAGATGGAACAATCAATGATAAGTTGGTTAGTCTGCAAAACAGCTTCCTGCCGGTGATTGGTTTGGTCGAAGGAATTTAATCATACACCGAAAGCTGTTGCAGATTTCAGAATAATCAGGTTATTTTTGCGCGACTTTTAAAACAGTGCTATGAACTTACATGAATATCAGGGCAAGGAACTATTGAAGAGATACGGTGTTCCTGTGCAGGAAGGTATTGCGGTAGAATCGGTGGATGCCGCTATTGAAGCCGCCAAGCAGTTAAAGAATGAGCGGGGAACTTCCATCTGGGTAGTGAAGGCACAGATTCATGCAGGCGGAAGAGGAAAAGGTGGTGGCGTGAAGGTGGCCACCTCCCTGGAAAAACTGAAGGAAAAGGCTGAGCAGATCATCGGAATGCAGCTCGTTACTCCTCAAACTGGTCCGGCAGGAAAGAAGGTATTCAAAGTGCTGATCGCCGAAGATGTTTACTATGGAGATGAAAAGGATCGTAAAGAATTTTATATGAGTGTGCTGCTGGACAGGGAGAAGAAACGAAATGTGATAATCTATTCAACGGAAGGAGGAATGGATATTGAAGAAGTGGCAGCCAAAACCCCTGAAAAAATTCACAAGGAATGGGTGGATCCAAAGAATGGACTGCATGCCTACCAGGCACGTAAAATCGCTTTCAACCTGGGCCTTTCCGGGGATGCGTATAAAAATATGGTTTCATTTATTACCAATGTTTACAAAGCCTATACGGAACTCGACGGATCGCTGATTGAGATCAATCCTACTTTAAAAACTGCTGATAACAGAATTATTGCCGTAGATGCCAAGGTGAAAGTGGATGATAATGCCTTATACAGGCATAAGGAATATGCAGACCTGCGTGATATTTCAGAGGAGGATCCTACAGAAGTAGAAGCCAGCAGGTTTAACCTTAATTTTATTAAACTCGATGGTAATGTTGGTTGTATGGTGAATGGCGCCGGTCTTGCGATGGCTACGATGGATATGATTAAATTAGCCGGTGGCTCACCCGCGAACTTCCTGGATGTGGGTGGAACAGCAAATGCACAAACAACGGAAGCCGGCTTCCGCATCATTCTTTCAGACCCGAATGTGAAGGCCATTCTGATCAATATTTTTGGTGGCATTGTTCGTTGTGATCGCGTTGCGCAGGGCATTGTGGATGCCTACAATAATATAGGAACCATTCATGTTCCGATTATCGTGCGGTTGCAGGGTACCAATGCGGAACTGGCAAAGGAGCTAATTGACAAATCCGGACTGAAAGTGTATTCTGCCATTGAACTGCGCGAAGCGGCAGAACTGGTGAATAAGGTGATTGCAGCATAATTGGCGAAATCCAGGAGAATAAGCTTATACAGTTTCCGGTAGAAGCTATGCTGATTCTAGGAATTTTTTTTAATCAAAATTTATACAGCCTTGCTACTCAAGATTCATCCAAACCGCATCAGTGATCAAAAAATTAGCCTGGTGGTTGATGAATTGAAGAAAGGCGGTTTGATCGTGTTTCCAACGGATACGGTTTATGCTTTTGGCGGCGACCTCTTTCAGCCAAAAGCAATTGAACGCCTGATCAAGTTAAGTGGTAAGAAACGACCTGACTTTTCATTTATCTGTAACGACATTGCACAGGCACAGGAATACACTTCAGGTTTGGAGACTCCTGTTTTTAAAGCAATGAAAAAGCTGTTTCCCGGCCCGTACACGATGATTGTAAATGCTGCGCCACAGGTGGCTCGTTTTTTTCAAACCAATAAACGGACAGTAGGAATCCGTATTCCGGATAATGAAATTGCGAGAGCCATAGCAAAAGCATTGGGACATCCGATTATTTCAACTTCGCTGCACGATGAGGATCTTATTCTGGATTACATTACCGATCCCCGCGAAATTGAAAATCGCTTTCACAACAGGCTTGCCATTGTGATTGATGGTGGAGCAGGAGGAAACCAGCCATCTACTGTGATCGATTTCACGGATGATGAGCCGTTGCTCGTGCGGGAAGGGCTGGGACCCTGGCAGCCATAGATTTTTGATGTATTGCATTCAATAACCAGCATGCATACTTTAATAAAGCCTTAGTGATTCACTGATAACTCTCATCGGCAATTAGTTCATCATAACACCGGAAAACAATTACATGCGATTAATTTCTGTTTTATTCCTGCTATTATTTATCTGCGTTGGAAATGTGCTGATGGCGCAAAATGCCACAATACGCGGCCTTGTGTTTGAGAAGGACGGAGGTGAACCGGTAATCTATACAAACGTACTGCTCAAAGGAACGACCCTTGGCGCACAAACCAATGAAGACGGTTTGTATAACATTGCCAATGTACCTCCCGGATCATACATGATTTTCTGTACGCAACTCGGATTCGATACGGTAGAGATTCCGGTGACAGTGCGCCCAAATGAAATTCTGAATCAACAGATATTTCTCGGTAAGTCAGCGATTGAACTGGAGAATATTAATATAACGGCTGTACGGGAAGAGAAGAAGACAGAAACGGCGGTTTCCATGACAAAGATCACAACCAAGGATATTGCCCGCATTCCCGGTGTAGGTGGTGAGGCCGATCTTGCGCAATACCTGCAGGTGTTACCGGGCGTTGTTTTTACCGGTGACCAGGGCGGTGAACTATACATCCGCGGCGGTTCACCCATTCAGAACAAGGTGTTGCTCGACGGGATGACCATATATAACCCATTTCATTCTATAGGGCTATTCTCCGTCTTTGAAACAGATATCATCCGCAACGTAAAAGTTTTTACGGGAGGATTCAGTGCAGAATATGGTGACCGACTCTCCGCAGTACTGGACGTCACCACGCGCGATGGAAACAAGAAGCAATTTGGCGGTAAAATAGGAGTGAACCCATTTCTGTCCAAGGTGGTACTGGAAGGTCCGATCAAAAAACTGAATGATGCAGGATCAAGTGTCTCTTATATGTTTACCGGTAAAACATCTTACCTCGATAAGTCCTCACAATTGTTCTACAGCTATATTGATACCGGTGGCTTGC
>JBGAWA010000180.1:0-3355 GCA_044227805.1 Chitinophagales bacterium
TGAATAAATATAAGATCAGGCTGGAAGAATTGCCGGAGCCCCGTATCATGTTCACTCACCTGGAACATGACCAGGTTTTCAAATACCAGAAAGCATTTGGTTATTCAACCGAAGACCTTGAATCGATCATCGCTCCCATGGCATTGGAAGGTAAGGAGCCAGTTGGATCAATGGGAACAGATACCCCGTTGGCAATTCTCAGTGATCAGCCGCAGCACCTCAGCAGTTATTTTAAACAGTTATTTGCCCAGGTAACTAATCCGCCTATTGACCCCATTCGTGAAAGACTGGTTATGTCCTTGGCAAGTTTTGTAGGGAACAATGGCAACCTGTTAGTAGAAGATCCGCTTACCTGTCATAGCGTAGCATTAAAACACCCGATACTGTCTAATCATGAGCTGGAAAAGATCAGAAGTATTGATACAGGTATCTTTCAGGCCAAAACACTGCAATGTTATTTCAGGGCAGATGGCAAACCCGGTTCATTGAAAGCGGCGCTTGATCGTATATGCCGTTACGCAGTGGATGCGGCAGAAGATGGTTTTGAAGTATTGATATTACAGGACCGTGCGATTGATTCCGACCATGCTCCCATTCCTTCTTTATTGGCTACTGCCGCCATTCATCATCACCTTATTCGTAAAGGAATGCGTGGGCAGGTAGGTATTATTGTTGAAGCAGGCGATGCCTGGGAAGTTCATCATTTTGCATGCCTGATAGGTTTTGGCGCTACAGCGATCAACCCTTATCTGGCCCTTTCATCTATTCGTGACCTGAAGGAAACAGGTAAATTGCAAACAGATCTGAATGAAGAACAACTGAAGAAGAACTACATCAAAGCGATCAATGATGGATTGCTAAAAGTGTTCTCCAAAATGGGTATCTCCACATTGCAGTCTTATCAGGGCGCCCAGATATTCGAGATACTTGGCCTGAACAAAGAAGTAGTAGATAAATATTTTACCGGTGCCACTTCCCGGATACAGGGAATGGGACTGGATGAAATAGCGAAAGAAACACTGGCAAAACATTTCTTTTCATTCAGCAAAAAAAATATCCCGGTTGACCGCTTACCTGTTGGCGGCGTTTATCAATGGAAAAGAAAGGGAGAATTCCACTTGTTCAACCCTCAAACCATTCATTTGTTGCAGGATGCCACAAGGAAGAATGATTACACTACTTTCAAAAAATATTCTAAACTCGTAAATGATCAGAGCGAGAAAGCCTGCACACTCCGCAGCTTGTTTGACTTCAAATCAACAAGACCGTCCATTTCAATAGATGAAGTAGAATCTGCAGAAAACATTTATAAGCGTTTGCTACCGCCATGAGTTTCGGTTCAATATCATGGGAAGTACATACAACGCTGGCAATCGCTATGAACCGCATCGGAGCAAAAAGTAATACCGGTGAGGGTGGTGAAGATGAAAAAGATATGAGCCATTACCAAATGGAGATTCTATGCGCAGTGCAATCAAACAGGTAGCCAGTGCGAGGTTTGGTGTGACAAGTTTATACCTCACAGAATCAGATGAATTGCAAATTAAAATGGCTCAGGGTGCAAAACCTGGTGAAGGCGGTCAGTTGCCCGGTCATAGGGATGAATGGATCAGGAGGGGGTTCGTCATGCTACACCGGTGTTGGTTTGATATCACCTCCCCCACACCATGATATTTACTCTATTGAAGATCTTGCCCAGTTGATTTTTGATTTAAAGAATGCCAACCGCCATGCACGCATTAGTGTAAAACTGGTAAGTAAAGCGGGTGTGGGAACAATTGCTGCGGGTGTTACCAAAGCAAAAGCGGATGTAGTATTGATATCCGGCCACGACGGGGGAACAGGCGCTTCTCCTGTCAGTTCGATCAAACATGCAGGTTTGCCATGGGAACTTGGTTTGGCTGAAACGCACCAGACATTAGTAAAAAACAAATTACGCAGCCGTGTAGTAGTTCAGGCAGACGGGCAAATGAAAACCGGCCGTGATATTGCTATTGCTGCATTGCTTGGCGCAGAAGAATGGGGAATTGCTACAGCAGCGCTGGTCGTAGAAGGTTGTATCATGATGCGCAAATGTCACCTGAATACATGCCCGGTTGGAGTCGCTACCCAAGACCCTGAATTAAGAAAAAGATTTTCGGGCAATCCTGATCATGTGGTGAATTTTTTCCGGTTCATTGTGCAGGAACTCAGGGAGATCATGGCAGATCTTGGTTTTAGAACAGTAAATGAAATGATTGGGCAGGTTGATAATCTCCAGCTGAGAGAAAATATCACTCATTGGAAATACAGCAAGCTGGACCTTTCACCTGTTTTGTATAAAGAACCATTATCGTCATTTACAGGTTTATATTGTGCAGAAGAACAGGATCACGGAATTGCAACGGTTTTAGACTGGCAGTTGTTAGAAGCTGCCAGGCCAGCTTTGGAAAACCAAACGCCGGTCACAGCTTCCTTTGAAATAAAGAATACCGACCGTACAGCAGGAACGATCTTGTCAAATGAACTGACAAAAAAATACAAAGCCGCCGGCTTACCGGATAATACCATCCATTTCAAATTTACCGGAACTGCAGGGCAAAGTTTTGGAGCATTCACCAATAAAGGAATAACCCTGGAACTGGAGGGTGATGCAAACGATTATTTTGGGAAAGGGCTAAGCGGCGCCAGGTTGATCATATATCCGCCAAAGAATGCATTATTTGTTCCTGAAGAAAACAGCATCATCGGCAATGTGGCTTTTTATGGAGCTACCTCTGGTGAAGCATTTATCCGGGGAAAAGCAGGTGAACGTTTTTGTGTTCGTAATTCAGGGGCCAATGTAGTTGTCGAAGGAGTGGGCGATCATGGCTGTGAATATATGACCGGAGGAAGAGCGATCATTCTTGGCGATACCGGCAGAAACTTTGCTGCAGGTATGAGCGGTGGTATTGCGTATGTATATGATGTAAAGGGAAAATTTACTGAGAATTGCAATACGGAAATGGTTGACCTCGATGAATGCGATCTGTCCGATAAGAACGAACTGTTCACCATGATACAAACACATTATGAAAGAACAGGCAGCACAGTAGCCAAATTCATTCTCGATGATTTCGATAACCAGTTGAAAAATTTTATCAAAGTATTTCCCAGGGATTATAAGAAAGCACTCATACAGAAAAAAGTGGGTGCTGAAGTAAAAGGATGATCATTGGAGCAGACACAGAAATACCAAACCTAAAACTATAAATTGAATCATGGGTAAGCCAACAGGTTTTAAAGAATTTACAAGAGAACTTCCTTCCAAAAGAAGCGTGGAGGAAAGATTAAATAATTACAGCGAATTCGTTGAAAAATATTCAGAAGAGAAACT
>JBGAWA010000089.1:0-19066 GCA_044227805.1 Chitinophagales bacterium
GAAAATAAAGTGGTCACTTATTTTTTTAATTATCGGTGCTTTGTTTTTGAGAGTGTTAGTTGCCCTTGATCCGTATCTGCATTTTTGGGATGAATGTTTCCACGCACTTGTAGCAAAAAACTTCTTGTCTCATCCCTTGCTTCCTACACTTTATGATCAAGCAATTCTGCCATTTAATTATAAGCAATGGTCTTACAGTCACATCTGGTTGCATAAGCCTCCACTACCAAGTTGGATAATTGCATTAAGTCTCAAATTATTTGGAATAAATGAATTTGCAGTTCGCATTCCATCCATTTTGCTTTCCACAATCGCAATTGGTTTAACCTATGCTATCGGAAATTCTTTATTTAATTCAAGAATAGGCTGGCTTTCTGCATTTTTACAAACCATTAATGGTTTTATTATTGAAATTACCGGGGGGCGTATTGCGACAGACCATGTGGATGTATTCTTCTTTTTCTTTATTGAACTCTCCATTTTTTTTGCTATCCGTCAAAAATTAACTAGAAGGACCATCTATATTTTACCTTTCACACTTTGCCTGATTTGTGCAATTTATAGTAAATGGCTACCAGCACTAATTGTTGTTCCTGTTTGGCTCATTTTAAACTATGAAAGAAAGCAGCGAACAATATTTTGGCATACAGCAATTGTTATTTGTTTAACAATTTTAGCTGTGATACCTTGGCAATGGTACATTTACAGCAATTTTCCTTTGGAAGCGAACTGGGAACACACTTTCAATTGGTTGCATATTACTACAGTTCTCGAAGGTCACGACACTCCATGGTATTTTTTTATTGTAAATGCAACTGTCATATGGAGTGAAGCAATTTGGATAGCTGTAATATGGGTTTCGTTTGTTATTTTCAGAAGAGACGAAACGTACTCAAAGAGAAATATTTATTCATTATATGTTTGGATGTTAATTCCTTACATCTTTTTCACTATCGTGAAAACTAGAATGCCTGGATATGTTTTATTCACAGCACCTGCGATGTTTATATTTCTTGCATTATTCTTGGATGACCTGAGTGGAAAAGTCGCAGAGTCCTCAAAGTTTAAAATATTAATTAGATGTATTCAGGCCTTAACAATAATTCTGGCTTTCAGATATTCCATTGAAAGGATAAAGCCATTCCAAAAAAACTTAAAGGAAACTCAAATTACAGAAACCATCAAGAATTTGCCTAATAGGTTTCAAAATTCTAAAGCTGTATTCTTCAATACGGTTTATGGAATACAAATTATGTTTTACACCCCTTACATAGCTTATGATAGGATACCTAATCTAGATGAGATTACTCTGCTCAAAAATAACGGGTATTCAATCAATATTTTTGATTCGCCTTCACTTCCTAATGATCTTAGAGCCAATCCGAATGTTATGATTATTCCAGAGTTATAGTTTGGAATAAAAAAATTGTAGAGGTTAATGAGCATTCCCATTCGGGTCGTGCTCCGCCGTTGGTCTTTGCCAAACTAAGCAGGAAGCCAGGCCAACAACAACAGCAAATTAGATTCAGTTGTTGGTCTGCCCCCCCCCACTTAACGCGGCAAAGACCAATAACGGCGAGAATCCTATGTCGGGTTAAAAACCCATTGCTGTTTTAACCTGCAATCTGGCGGATGAACAGAAAGCATTAGCTACTCTGGAAACTAAAATTTCAACACCCCTCCCCGTTCCCCAAAGACTTTTATCTTTGACCATGCCTACTATGGAGAAGCACCCCAATTTTCTGGTGCATACAACAGCGCCTGTGAATGCCGAACCGCCGGCATACTTGTTACGTGAACATTACATCACACCTACACCTCTTTTTTATATCCGTAACCATGGCGAGATACCGGAAATTAATGCAGGCACGTTTCGCTTACAGGTGAACGGACTGGTGGAACGGGAACTTGCCCTGTCCATAGCGACGCTACAAAATGATTTCGCCAAACATACCGTGATGGCCACGCTGCAGTGCGCCGGCAACCGCCGTGATCAGCTCATCGCCGTGGCGCCCATCCCGGGTGAAGTGCCCTGGCAGTCGGGCGCCATCGGCAATGAGGTGTGGAGCGGCGCCCGATTGTGCGACGTGCTGCTGGCTGCCGGTATCAAAGACGACGCCTGCTTTGTAGAATTTATAGGCGCGGATGAGGTGTTCCGGAAAAATGAAAATGTGGGCTTTGGCGGCTCGATCCCGCTGGAAAAAGCGCTCAGCCGCGATGTGCTGCTGGCTTATGAGATGAATGGTCAGCCACTCCCGCCTACACATGGCTTTCCGCTGCGAACGATCGTGCCGGGTTACATCGGCGCCAGAAGCGTGAAATGGCTGTCGCGTATCACCTTGCTGGCACAGCCTTCTTCCAACTATTTTCAGTCGCACGCCTACCAGCTTTTCCCCGCACACATCAATGGCGATACTGCAGATTGGAATGCGGGACTGCAGCTAAGTGAGCTGAGCGTGAACTGCGTAGTGACGACTCCGCAAAACGGAGAAACGGTGAACAATCAACCGTTGCTGCTGAAAGGATATGCCATGAGTGGTGGCGGAAGAAAAATTTCACGCGTGGAGGTATCAGCCGATGGCGGACAGACCTGGATGACGGCCACCATCACACAGGGCGGGCATCCGTGGGCATGGACTTTCTGGGAAGCGCAGGTACTATTGCCTGCCGGTGAGCAGGAGATTATTGCACGAGCCATGGATGAAGCCTGCAACTCACAACCGCAAGACGCGAAACAGGTATGGAATTTCAAAGGCTATATGAACAATGCCTGGCACAGGATAAAAGTGAAGGTGGCCGGCAGTTGAACCCACATTTTGCAGCTCAAAACGGCAACGGGTTTAACCCCGACGTAGAACTGCTTAGGGTTTGTGAAACATTTTCTTTTCTTGACAAATTGAGCAAACCCTTAGCAGTTCTTAGTCGCAGCGAAGCGGGATTTTTCCATTATTAATCGCCCTTTGCCACCGGCAGCTCATTGCGCGACCACTCACTCCACGAACCCACATATAGATTCGCACCGCTGATGCCGGCCACTTCCAGTGCCAGCAACGTATGACAGGCCGTAACGCCGGAACCGCAATGCACGATGATTTTATCAGGATGCCGGTTACCAATAACAGCCTGGTAAATCAGGGCCAGTTCCGCTGCCGGAAGAAATTTTCCATCCGGCGCAAGATTTTCCAGGTAGGGAATATTTACGGCATGAGGAATATGTCCTGCCACCAAGTCAATCGGTTCACTTTCGCCTTTATACCTGTAGGCTTCGCGCACATCAATCACGAGATGATCGGCATCTAATGCAGCAGCGGCTACATCATGAAGATCAACAACAGGCAAAAGCCAGCCGGTAACAGGATACGCTGCAACGGCATCAGCCTTTTCTATTGCATCCGACAGGGCAACACAGTCTTCCACCGCAGCTTGCCATCCGCCATTCAGCACTTGTACCTTCGCATGTCCCGCTGATCGCAGCATCCACCAGAAACGGGCCGCGGCATTCGCTCCGTTTTTATCATCATACACCACCACGCTGGAAGCGGGTTGTATGCCAAGCCGCCCCAATAGTTGCGCGAACTGTTGGATCACAGGCAACGGATGACGGCCGCCCTGCGCCGCATTCACCAGCGGTGCAGCAAGATCCTTGTCGAGGTCAACATGCAACGCTCCTTTAATGTGCTGCGCTGCATACCGTTCAACAGCATCTTTCCCGCTGCGTGCATCAATGATGCAGAGATCGGGTGAAGCAAACCTGTCTTTCAGTTCCTGGGTGCTGATAAGCGGATTCATTTTTCGTTGAACGGTTTCCATTTGACAATGTAGTTTTTTATCACCGATCTTTCCAACGGGATTTTTTCTTTAATAAACCCGTTTGCGATACAACCTTCCGTTGCAAGAGGAACATGCAGCCTAAATAAAAAATATCCGAACTTACCGGCACAAGCGGTTATCAGAATCATGAACAAAGAAGCGATTCAGCAGCAGCTCATCTCCAGCCATCGGGCATTTATTGATCAGGTGATGTCGTTGGAGGAAGCAGCTTTCAATTTTTCCAAAGAAGGAAAGTGGAATGCAGGACAGACGCTTGACCACCTGCAACGCGCCGTTTCAACATTGAGCCTCGCGATGCTGTTGCCGAAGCAAGCATTCATCCTGTTGTTTGGAAAGGCAAACCGGCCTTCCAAAGACTATGAAGGACTTGTCATGAAATACCGGCAAAAATTGTCGGAAGGCGGCAAGGCACATGGCAGATACCTGCCGAAAACCATTCAGTTCAGCAAACGGAATAAAGCGGCTGAAGCGCTGCTGCAGTCGGTGCAACGCATTGGCAGGCGATTGAAAGGTTATTCGGAAACACAACTCGACACCATCATCCTTCCGCATCCATTGCTCGGAAAAATTACCATGCGGGAGATGATGTATTTTACCATGTATCATGCAGAGCACCACCTGCAGATTGTGAAAAGAGATCTTGCCACCTGACGATTCCGGTGTTACTGATTGTCCCGTCATATTGAACACACATATTCCAGTTCAACATTTCAGTTGCCTTCATATTTCTTAACCAGGAAATATCCTTTACGCATATTGAATTGAATAGTATGGTACTCCAAATCCTGTATGCCGATTACTCCATCGCAGGAAAACAGGCAGTTGGGTTCATGCGGGTACAACGGAACTTTTTTGAGCGTCAATGCTGTACTGTCCACCGTTAACGTGATCATGGGAATTTCAAAAGATTCCACCTTTTTAATTCCTCCGGCTGAACCGATCAGGAGATCCTTTCTTTCAGCGCCTGTTGCCGATCGTTTGGCCAGGAAAGGTTCATAGACGGCAGCGCTTCCGGCGCCGGTATCAATCGTAAAAAGACAGGAGTCGCCGGCACCGTCGGTGCATTGTATCAGCGGATCGCCCATCCAGAAAAAATTACGGTTGTTCACCTGTTCGGTGTCCCAGGTATCCAATGAAAGGCTGTCTGTTTGATTATTGATGGTTACTTTCAGTTCCTGCAGGAGGTTCCAGCCAATGAGGCCGTCAATCTTAATCAGTGGTATGCCCAGTATTCTCCATTCAAGATCCTTTTTATGCAGGATGATACAGGGATGATTCAACACCTTTAGTTCATCAATTTCGAACAAATCTATCATTCCCGGATCAAGCGCAACGGCATTTCCCGTGGCGGCAATAGCCACTGCATCTTTTGCATGGGCTCTTTTAACTCCGCATCGCGAGGCGGTGGATGAACTCAGCACCGTCATGCCTGCACCGGTATCGAGCCAGAAACGATAGCGCTGTCCGTTGACTTTAACCCTGACAAGTGGTGTTCCCGATGCAGCTGCTTTAAATGGCATATGTACCGGATCTTGAATGGCAATGACTTCCCGCGGCTGCGACAAACAAAATCGTGCGACAGACAATACGGTGGTATCCTCATTCGGCTTACAGACATGCCTGGCATAAGCTGCCACAATACCATTCCAGTCTTTTTGAAAAAGATAAAGATTGATCAGTGCTTCAAAGAGTCCGCTGCTATCGTTGCAGATGACAGGCAACTGTTGTTCAAGCAATGTAATGGCTGTTTGATATCCGCCACCCTGCACCAGCCGCTGTACCGTCTTCCTTACATCTGAATGCTCACTTTGAGTATATCCAATATAACTGCAAAGCACAAAAGCTAAACTCAATAGCGAATACCTGCCGCAAATATGGGTGTATTGAGAGATAAAAGAATCCGGCTGCAACCTGCTTTTACACCAACAGACAAACGAAAGCAACATCACAGCTTTATTGATGAGAAAGATGAATCATGAGTGACGGACGCAATGGCCTGAAACCGGCAACTGCCTGCTATTCATGAAAGATGATCAGACCGTAATGACAACCGCTTTCACCATAAGCGAACTTGTATGCTTTCACGACAATCTTGTACATGCCTGAATTAACAGGTTTAACTTTCACGATGGCCACACCCGAAGCATCCTCATCTTTCGTGATGAGTGACCAGGAGTCATCTACATCTTTGTAAACCTGTATATCAATATCCTCTAACCGATAGTCGCCAAATGCACAGATGCCATACGTCCAGCCTTCGTAGAGATACCGGAATGTTTCCTTTTCATCTTTCAGGATGTCAAACTCCATTCTTACGATTTCATTTCCTGCGCCTTCCACCTTGTCAATATAGTCAACGGCATCCGTTAAAATTGGGATCATGGTTCTTCCGTCATCCTTCTGAGCAAATGTTATTTCAGCGGTGAAAAGCAACATTAACAGGAAGTAGTTTTTTTTCATGTCAACCTATTTTTAGTTCATTCCAATTTTTCAATTTAAAAATTGCCTGATAAAATCTGCCTGATGACTGGCGGTGTCTAACTTGCCGGAACCGTTTTCATCAATGCCCGCCACTTTGCGCTGCAGGCTCACTGCCCGATTCAGCAGAAATATCCTTCACAAAAGGTACCGCAAAACTTCCCAACATCATGATACAGCCTGCAAAGACCAGCACATAAATAGCTTGCTCGTGAAAAAAGTTTTTCAAAATCAAGCCGCTGAAAAGTCCGCTGATGATTTGCGGAATCACCACTGTGAGGTTAAATATTCCCATATAAACACCCATCCTTTTCGCAGGCAAGGAACCGGAAAGAATAGCATAAGGCATGGAAAGTATGGCCGCCCAGGCAAAACCGATTCCCACCATCGAGATCAACAGCATGTACTGATTACTGAAAAAATAGGTGGAGAGATAGGAAAGGCCGCCTAAAAACAAGGCGGCAGCATACACGGTTTTCCTGCTTGACAAACGGATGAAGTAGGGTATCGCCATGGAAAAAAAAGCGGCAAACAAGCTGTAAGCGGCAAAGCAGATTCCTACCCAGTTGCCGGCTTCGTTGTACGCTTCGGAACTCGAATCGCCGATGGGCGTATTCCAGTAATGCTGCGCGATAGCCGGTGTGGAATACACCCACATCAAAAACAAAGGGAACCAGGAGAACAACTGCACTAAAGCAAGCTGCTTCATGGTCTTCGGCACCTTACTGAGCGTCTGAAAGAATCCTTCCCGTTGCGTCTTTTCCGCTTCGTCAATATTGTTGTATTGCCTGAACTCATTCGGCGGATACTCTTTCGTTCTGAAGACGGTCACCAAAACACTTAACAGCAGAATAGATCCGCCGATGTAAAACGACCAGATAACGGAAAGCGGAACTTCACCTTGGCCTGTCTGATTGCTGGCGCCAAAGGCAGTAAGCACAAACGGCAGGGCGGAGCCAATTACGGCTCCGATATTTATTAACAGGCTTTGCACCGAATATCCGAGGTTTCTCTGTTTCTCGGGTGTCATATCAGCCACCAGTGCCCTGAAAGGCTGAAAGGTTACGTTGAATGAGCCATCCATCAGCGCAAGCATCACTGCTCCGAAAATGAGCGCACCCACACTGCCTACCTGAATTATGTAGGGAGCATTGGGCATTAAAAACATGGCAAGCATGGAAACAATGGCGCCGCCTAAAATAAATGGCGACCTTCTTCCCAGCCTTGTCCATGTCTTATCGCTTGCCGCACCTACCAATGGTTGCACCAGCAAGCCCATGGTTGGAGCCACCAGCCAGAAAAGCGATAAGGAATGGAGATCAGCTCCGAGGTTGGAGAGTATCCGGCTGGCATTCGCGTTCTGCAAGGCGAATCCAAACTGCACTCCTAAAAATCCGAAACTCACATTCCAGATTTGCCAAAAGGTCAACTGTGGTTTTCCTGCATTGTCTTGACTCCTGCTAACTTGCTTCTCTGCCATAATAGTTTTTCATTTTCAGTTTTAAATGATTGCTGTTCTACTTTGTGGGTAACGCTTTCAATAGGGTATATCCGAATGGCGTGAATTTTATTTCTGCTGTCTCAGTCCAGGGATCACCGTTGAACGCATTCACAAACTGCCGACCGGCTAATTCCTTTGGCAGGGCGGCAACCGCTGCTTTATCACGCACATTCACCATCACCACGATCAGGGAATCCTGTAATGATCGTGTGTAGATGAGCACGTCATTGTTTTCGGAGGCAAGGCGTTGCACACTGCCCTTTTTCAGTATCTCATTTGTGTTATACAGATGAATCACCTCCTTGTAGAATTGCCGGAGGTCGCCATTGGCGGTCCAGTCAATATTATATTTTTCAAACAAATTGATGCGGGTACCATAACCCACTTCCTGTCCGTTGTACAGCAACGGTACACCGGGCAACATCGCCAGGGCGATGAATGCGGCTTTTGCTCCGTCTTCCGACTGGAATTTGACAGCCGGCACATTGTCCCAACTGTTCTCATCATGATTGTCAGAGAAACGAATAGGCCTGTAGTTGGCCGGATATTCGGCTTTCTCTTTGGCCAGTACTGTGTCAATGGCGGCCAGTGGTCGTTTAGCTTTCCATATTTGTTTCATGGTTGAATACATCTGCCAGCCGTAGGTCATGTCGAACCCGCTTTCATACAACTTCGGATCGTCACCTTCCGCCAGCATTAGCACAGGACGGCTTTTACGTAACTCGGTAATACATTCCTTCCACCAGTCAAACGGAACTTCTCCGGCAACATCACAGCGGTATCCGTCAATGTTGAAACTGTCAATCCAGTATTTCATGGATCGGATCATCTCTTTGCGCAAATCCTGGTTATCATAATTCAGATCCACCACATCAGTCCAGTCCGGCACCGGAGGTATCATTTTCCCGGTAGAGTCCTTTGTGTACCAGTCCGGATGATCCTTCACCCATGCATGATCCCATGCTGTATGGTTGGCTACCTCATCAATTATTACAAAAAGTCCTTTCGCATGCACCGAATCCACCAGTCGTTTAAAATCCGCTTTGGTACCGTAGTCGGGATTGATGCCATAGTAATCGCTGATGGAATACGGAGAACCGTAGGTTCCCTTTTTTTCTACCTGGCCAATCGGCTGTATGGGCATCAGCCAGATTGTATTAATACCAAGGTCTTTGAGTTCATCCAGCCTCGCCGTTACGGCATTGATGGTTCCTTCATTAGAGAAGTTGTGAATAAAGAGTTCATACATCACGATGTCGCTCACTGCCGGAATAGGGGGAATCTCTTTCTCCGGCGCATCCTGCTTTTCCGCAGTGTTGTCACAGGAAAAAAAAGCGAAAGAAAGAAAGCAAAGCGAACCGATAATTACGGAACGTCCTGGTATTGATTTCATCTGGTAGAATTTTTTTTAACGTGAAGAATGCAAAAGAGCCTTGCCTCACACAAGATGCAAAATTTAGATGATTTAGGTAAGGTATCGTTAAGATGAGGTTTTTCAACCCATGATTTTTCAATGAAAAAAATCCTGCTACGTTGTGACATAGCCCGGCATTTTGCGCATTCAACTTGCGGACAGGGTGAATTTTTAAACCTTCCTTTTCCACGAGGTGCTATTTCCCTATCTTTGCGCCCTCATTTTTTTATGCCGGTTAAAAATCACTCACAACCTGTTTCCGCTTTACCGCCCGAGAGTCAGCCTGATCTGGAAAACCTGGAAGTGCTGGGTGCCCGCGTTCATAACCTTAAGAATATTGATGTTAAGATTCCGCGCAATAAGCTGGTGGTCATCACGGGCATCAGCGGCAGTGGAAAGTCATCACTGGCCTTTGACACCATCTACGCAGAAGGGCAACGCCGCTATATGGAGAGCTTCTCGGCTTATGCCCGTCAGTTTCTCGGCGACCTGGAACGGCCTGATGTGGATCAGATTACAGGACTCAGCCCCGTCATTTCTATTGAACAAAAAACGGTGAATAAAAATCCGCGTTCCACGGTCGGGACGATCACGGAGATATATGACTTTCTTCGCCTTCTTTTTGCGAGAGCCGCTGAAGCCTATTCGTACGAGTCAGGAGAAAAGATGATCCGCTACTCCGAAGAACAGATCATTGAACACCTGCAACAGCATTTTGCCGGTGACAGAATCCTGCTGCTCGCTCCGCTGGTAAGAGGCAGAAAAGGACATTACCGCGAACTATTTGAACAGGTCCGCAAACAGGGATACCTGAAGGTGCGTGTAGATGGTGAGATAACAGAAGTGAAGGAAAGGATGCAGCTCGACCGCTACAAGGTACACGACATCGAACTGCTGATCGACCGTTTGGAAGTGAATGAGAAGTCACTGGAACGGCTGAAAAAATCGGTGGCGCTGTCACTGAAGATGGGAAAGGGACTGATTATGGTGGTAATGGCGGATGATGAAAGCAAGGCACAAAGCTTCAGTAAAACGCTGATGGATCCGGCAACGGGTATTTCTTACGAAGAACCTTCTCCGAATACTTTTTCCTTCAACTCACCGTATGGAGCATGCCCGCATTGCAAAGGGCTGGGGTTTGTGTTGGAAATCAACCGGCAGGTGATCATTCCTGACGAATCAAAAAGCATTAATGATGGTGGCATCATTCCCTTAGGAGAAGTACGTGATAATTTTTTGTACCAGCAGGTACGGGCAATTGCCGCGAAATACAAATTCACGCTGGCAACACCCATTAAAAAAATTCCGAAGGAAGCCTTGAACATGATCCTTTACGGATCGAAGGAAGAAAAAGTGGATGTATCACTCCACTTCGACACGCTGGAACAATCCTATGCCACCGGTTTTGAAGGTGTCGTCAACATGATCTACCGTTATTATCGTGATACGGCATCGGATGGATTGCGCAGGTGGGCCGAAGAATTTATGGATGCAGTGCCCTGCCCGGAATGTCATGGCACACGCTTGAAAAAAGAATCACTCTTCTTTCGCTTCAACGAAAAAAATATTGCAGAGCTGTCAGCCATGAGCATCGCTGAGTTGCAACAATGGTTTAACAACGTAGAAGGCGGACTATCAGACAGGCAGTTAAAAATCAGTCGTGAAGTATTGAAAGAGATACGCTCACGCATTGGTTTCTTAATGGATGTTGGCCTGGAATATCTTGCTTTGGATCGCCCGTCACGTTCCTTGTCCGGCGGTGAATCGCAGCGTATCCGGCTGGCGACACAAATCGGTTCACAGCTGGTTGGCATCACCTACATTTTAGATGAGCCGAGCATCGGACTGCATCAGCGCGACAATCAGCGCCTGATAAAAGCCTTGAAGGAACTTACCACGGTAGGTAACAGTGTGCTGGTGGTGGAACATGATAAAGACATCATGCTTGCTGCCGACCACGTGATTGATCTCGGTCCTGGTGCCGGCGAACATGGCGGCTACATCGTATCCGAAGGTCCACCGTCGGAATTTGACAAGCATACCACTTTAACGGTAGATTATCTCACCGGCAAAAAAATGATCACTGTGCCTTCGCAAAGACGGCAGGGCAACGGGCAGTTGCTGCACCTGATTGGCGCAGAAGGAAACAATCTGAAAAATGTTTCTGTGAGCCTTCCGCTGGGACAATTGATCTGTGTAACAGGCGTATCAGGAAGCGGCAAATCGACGCTTATCACCGAAACATTGTATCCCATCCTCAATCAGTATTTTTATTCTTCAAGAAAGAAACCATTAGCCTATCGTGCGGTGGAAGGGCTGAAGCAGATTGATAAGGTGATTGAGATTGATCAGTCGCCGATTGGCAGAACGCCTCGTTCCAATCCGGCAACCTATATATCTGTGTTTTCAGACATCCGCGATTTATTCGCACAATTGCCTGAATCAAAAATCCGCGGATACAAAACAGGGAGATTTTCTTTTAATGTAAAAGGCGGACGTTGCGAAGAATGCCAGGGTGGTGGCATGAAACTTATTGAAATGAATTTTCTGCCGGATGTTTACGTGGAATGTGAAAAATGCATGGGCAAGCGTTACAACCGTGAAACGCTGGAGGTACGCTACCGCGGAAAATCGATCAGCGATATACTGGAAATGACGGTGGATGATGCCGTTGTGTTTTTTGAAAACATGCATAAAATTCACCGCAAGATCAAAACGATGCAGGATGTGGGGCTGGGTTATATCCGGTTAGGACAACAGGCAACCACACTAAGCGGTGGCGAGGCACAACGCGTCAAACTTTCCACGGAGCTTTCTAAAAAAGACACCGGGCAAACATTTTATATTCTCGATGAACCTACAACAGGTTTGCATTTTGAAGATATCCGGGTGCTGATGGAGGTGCTGAACAAACTCGTGGACAAAGGCAATACGGTGCTGATCATCGAACATAACCTGGATGTTATCAAACTGGCCGACTACGTGATTGACCTTGGGCCGGAAGGCGGACAGGCCGGAGGTTACATTATTGCCGCAGGTACACCGGAAGATATTGCTGCAAACACGAAAAGTTTTACAGGCCAGTTTTTAAAACGGGAATTGATGTAGAAACTCAGCATCCATTATAGTTCGGCAACCGGCTTACATTTCCTGATCCTGGCACAGCATGCCCTAACAAATAGAATCATCAGCAACTTTTATCTTCTCCAAAGTTGATACAAAAAGCTATTCAGTCGTACATGTATGGTGCAGGCCGAAGAAGCGGTTTCGATCCTTCCCCTCTTCTTGCTCACCCATGAACAGTACCTGTTGCCGCTCCCGCTAATCATACCCAGTTAGCGCGGATTTAGCTACATTTGATTTTCAGAAAAACAACCTCCTGATTGAAACGGATTCTTGGATTGCTGTTCATCGTGGCAAGCATTTCTTCCTGTAAGGTTTTTTATCCCGACCGTCTTTTTAAGACAGGCAAAGATTTTCCGATGGTATCGGCTGATTCGCTTCAGGTTCCGAAAGAGTATGTGATACGGCCTGGTGACCTGCTGGCCATCGGCGTGTTTTCCAATAATGGATATGAGCTGGTGGATGTAATCAGCCAGGATAATGGTTCGCTGTCATCCCTCAACTATGTGGTGAAGGAAAATGGTTATGTGATGTTACCGATGCTCGATTCAGTGGCCATTACCGGACTATCGCTCAGCGATGCGGAAAAATTCCTGCAACAGGCGTACAGTTACTATTTCGTCAATCCTTTTGTTAGGGTGGATGTTACCAACAGGCGCGCTTACGTTTACCGCGGTAGGCAGGGTGCCAACGTGGTGATACTGGATAAAGAGAATATGAACCTGCTGGAAGTGCTTGCTAAAGCAGGTGGCATGCCGTCCTTCGGAAAAGCGGATCGGGTGAGGGTACTACGGGGCGACCTTCACCATCCTGTAGTGTTTGACGTTGACCTATCGACCGTGGAAGGCCTGATGCAGGCTAACCTCCGCGTGGAGGCCAATGACATTATTTACATTGATGCCAAGCTCGGCACCAACGATGTGCTGTACCAGATAACACCGGTGCTCACCTTGATTTCTACCGTACTGGTGATTTACACAACTATTATCGCAATCAATGGACAATGATCATCTGAGCAATAGCGAACGCAAGACCATTCTCAGCCCTGTGCAGAGAATGTTAGGCGAGGATTTCAATCCTGCGCTGTTGCTGATCATGATCCGGAAAAGTTTTATCTGGTGTGTAATCATCCTGCTCATCACCACCTCTTCCGCACTGATCTACCTGCGCTATACGCCACCTACCTATGAGGTGAATGCCTCCCTGATCGTGAAAGCTATCAACACCGCGCAGGCGCTTGACATTCAGAATAGCCTCTTCCAGCAAAAAAACAGTAACCTCGATATCGAAAAAGACATACAGATCATGAAGTCAAGCGTGATCATTGACCGTGTCATTGATTCCTTACCGCTGCAGGTGAGCTATTACCGGTCGGGCAATATTCTGAATGAAGAACTGTACAAAAACAGCCCTTTTATTATTCAAGCCACCATTAATGATCCTTCCTACTTCGACCGGGCTATCAATTTCCGCATGCTTTCTACGGAAAAATTTCAGCTCGACTATTCAGCCGACGGCCGCGAAAGTTATGAGACATACGAATTCAACAAGCACTATTCAACACCGGCTTTTGATTTCACCGTCACACTCAACCTCCCCGTTTTCAACAGGGAAGCGACTACCTATCTTGAATCAAACTTTTTCTTCACTATCAATAACAGGAATACTATTTACAGCAGTATCCGAAGCGCATTGCAGGTGGCTCCTTCCGCACCCACAATAGGACTGCTGATGCGTAACCAAAAACCACAAAAGGCAGCCGACATCATTAACAGGGTGTGTGAAGAATTTATTCAGTACGATAAAGAAAAGAAAACGGAGAGCGCCACGCTGATTCTTGAATTCATTGAATCGCAGGTGGATTCCATCAGCAACGACCTGCGAAGGTATGAAGATGAAATGACAGCCTTTAAACAGGCCAATGGCATTTCTATCGGTTCAATCGAACAGGACCTGAATACACAACTCAAGGAACTGAAGGCGAAACAGGATGAACTGAGCCTTGAATATTCCACGCAGGAATACTACCGAAAGTATTTCATGCAATACCAGGATTCAACCAGGTTGCTTGCAGGCATTGTGGATAACCGGTACCTGGGGCTTAGTCAAAACATCATCAGGCTGGATGAACTGCAAACGCAGCTAAAAGAAAAATTGCTCAAGCTTTCTCCCAACAACCCGGAAATTGCCAATCTCAATACACAGATAGCGGAAGTAAAAAAGAACCTATTGCAAAGTGTCCTGAACTCACAGAATGAGGTGCGGGAGAAAAGCAATGAAGTGGATAAAGAAATCGCTCATTACCTCGGCGATTACTCCAATGTGCCCGGCATACAGGCACAGTACCTCCGCTTGTCGCGGCTGAGTGACCTGAAGGAAAAATATTACCTGCTGCTGCTGGATAAAAAATCGGCATTCAGCATCACCAAGGCAGGCTTCGTTTCAGATTATACGATTCTGAAAAAGGCGGATGTTCCGACAAAACCCATTTTCCCGAATTCACCGCTTATCAAATTACTCGGGCTCGTAACCGGGCTGCTCGCCTGCTTCATTCTTATCGTTGCACGCTACCTGCTGCATCATAAAATTCTTTCGATTTCTGAAATCAGCCGTTACACCAATGCCGGCATTTTGGGCGTCATTCCAAAATATCTGCAGGCAATGGATGTTTCTCAGCTGGTGGTGAATAAAAGTCCGAAATCGGTTCTTTCGGAATGTTTCCGTTCCATGCGTACCAATCTCGAGTTTATCTCGCCTTCAAAATCAAATCCGCAGCTGCTGGCAGTAACTTCTACGGTGGCCGGTGAAGGCAAAACCTTCATCGCCGTTAATATGGCCGGCATCATGGCTGTGGGTGGAAAGAAAGTGATCCTGCTGGATTTTGATTTACGCAAACCTCAGCTGCACAAAGCCTTTCATGTCGACAATCAACGAGGTGTCAGCACCATCCTTATCGGTAAATTCAGCCTCGAAGATTGTATCCATCATTCGGAATGGGAAAACCTTGATTTCATAACTTCTGGACCTCTGCCACCCAATCCCGCAGAATTTATCGGATCAAAAAAAACAGATGAGCTGATTGCCAAACTAAAAGAAACGTATGATGTAGTGGTGCTTGATACGCCTCCGGTGGGCATCGTAACCGATGCCTTGAACCTCATTAAACAGGCAGACGTACCGCTTTATATCTTACGGGCTGATTATTCGAGCCGTAATTTCCTGAACAATGTGAATTACCTTGTCAACGATCATGGCATTAGCAAACTTTCGATTGTGCTGAATGATATGGGAGAAGGCGCATCCATGTACACTTACAATTACGGGTATGGCTACGGATATGGTTACGGTTACGGAGGCTATGGATCACGCAGCTACGGCTATGATTATTACTCTGACGACATGCAGGGGAAAAAGAATTTCTTGGGACGCATGTTTTCATTTGTGAAATCATTGTTTTGAGTAAAACACCAATTTGTGAATCTGAACGGGGAAAGTTTCTTTTTTTACGCGGCTTGCGCCTGCTTTTTTGCGCTCGCTATCATCTTCTCATCATTGACGAACGGGCTGCTGCTGAAGTTTTCCCGCACACTCGGCGACAGGAATGAACAACACCGTCATGTTATCCGCTGGACCTCGCAGGTGAAACCCTCCGTGGGCGGATTTTCATTTTACATATTGTTCCTCATCTCGCTCTCTTTGTATGGCCTTTTTAATTTTTCTGGCAATCAGTACCTCAATGAACACCTGTTGGGTTTGGTTTTTTCCGTAACGCTCGGATTTCTTATTGGCCTGGCCGACGATGCTTACAATACCTATCCATGGCTGAAGTTTTCCGGGCAGTTGTTGTGCGGCCTGTTCCTGGTAATCACCCATACCATGATTGAAGCTACAGGCATCTATTTCCTGGATGCACTGATCACACTCATGTGGGTGGTCGGCATCATGAATTCCATCAACATGCTTGACAATATGGATGGCATCTGTGCGACCATTTCCCTCGGAATATTATTTGCCTGCCTGCTGGCGCTGATGATTGGCAGTAACTTATACTCTTTCTATACGGTCCTCTTGCTCGGTGTCTCCGGGGCATTGGTGGGCTTCCTGGTATTTAACTGGCATCCTGCCAGCATCTATATGGGCGATACCGGCAGCCAGTTCCTCGGTGCATTTATCTCTGCCGTTTCCATCCAATTGCTGTGGACCTATCATGATCCGAACGGCCCGGCCTTTCAGTTCCGGCAATGCCTTATCCCGCTCATCGCATTTACCGTACCGCTGATTGATACCACCACCGTATTCATCAGGCGCATCGCCCGCGGACAATCTCCTTTTATTGGCGGGCGCGATCATATTTCCCATCATTTCGCATATGCAGGTTTAAGCGACCGCCAGGTGATCTATCTGCTGGGCGGCACATCCTTTCTTTCCGCCCTGTTAACCGGCCTGCTGGTGCAGTGGAATCAGGCATCCTCTTCCTTTCTGACTGTTTTTTTCTATGCCTATTTCATCGCGATCTTTGTCGGTGTTCAATACTTCTATAATGTCGGTAAAAGAAAAGAACAAGAGCGGCATCGCGTTACGCCGGTAAAAGAAGAATCATTGACGGTTCTCCATTGACACTATATTTTGCATGACATAGAAAAGTAGCTACCGCTTATATAGCATTGCCCTTTATCATTATTTATTTCCTGATATTTTCCTAATTATGCGGAAGAAGAACTTTACATTTCACCATGGATAACAATGAGCTGCCAATCACGCCGGAACTGGTAGACCGGATTAGACAACTGCATGAAAAATATGAGCTGATGGGACAGGACATGCATTCCTATCTCGAAGGATTACTCTACCAGGACTATCTCAAATACTGGGACTACATCAACCTCGATGCACTGCTCAGCCTGCAACACCCCCGTACCACTTTCCCGGATGAAAAAACTTTTATTGTTTATCATCAGATCACTGAACTGAATTTCAGGCTGATCAGGAATGCCCTTGAGTTGATTGCCGACGAACCGGAGCTGACCGCCGCCTTCTTCAGTAAGCAGCTGAAAAGAGTTAATAATTATTTTGAGTTGTTGAAGAATTCCTTTTCCGTCATGTATGATGGTATGGATCGCGAACAATTTCTCGCCTTCCGAATGGCGCTGCTGCCGGCCAGTGGCTTTCAAAGCGGGCAGTACCGTATCATAGAATTTTATTCCACGGATGTCCGCAACCTTGTTCATTTTTCAAAAAGAAATGAATTCGAAGATGATGATGAACCCAAAGCGCTGATGCCGTACCTGTATTGGCGACGTGGTGCCATGGAACTATCAACCGGCAGAAAGACGCTCATGCTCCGGCAGTTTGAGGAAAAATATGATACCTCTTTTTTGTTCATCGCCAATGATTACCGCCACAAAAATATACGCAGGAGATATGCTGCTTTGCCGGAAGCGGAACGAAATAATGCCGGGCTTGTTGAGCTGCTTCGCCGGTTCGACCAGCTGACCAATGTGGAGTGGCCACTGGTGCATTTCCGCACCGCTGCCCGTTACCTCGACAGGCAGCCTGATCAGATAGCCGCTACCGGCGGCACAAACTGGAAAGATTATATGCCACCCAAAAACCAATTGATCATGTTCTTTCCTGAATTGTGGAGCGCGGAGGAAAAGGAAAACTGGGGGAAGAATGTGAGCAGGGAGACGATTGGCATTTAGCACGTTGCCCCTCTAAAAATATTCAGCGCATTGCGCAGCATAAGGAGGAAACTCGGCTGCGCACTATTCACCACTCCATTCAGCAATACATTTCAACTCAATCGCGATGGCAGTTGGCAGCGAATTAATTTCCACGGTGGTTCTACAAGGCTGATTGTCCTTGAAATATTCTGCATACAACTGATTGAAAGTCACAAAATCGTCCTTCATATTGGTGAGGAAAACGGTCACATCAATCAGTTGATTCCAACTGCTGCCCGACGCTTCCAGCACAATCCTTACATTCTTAAATACAGCATGGCATTGCGCGGCGATGTCATATTTCAACACTGCACCGCTGGCATCATATTCATTTCCGGGTATCGCATTGGTGCCGGCCGTTCTTGGTCCAATACCGCTCAGAAAAAGCAGGTTACCCGCTTTTCTCGCATGCGGATAGAGTCCGACTGGCTGTGGCGCATTTTCTGTGGAAATTTTCTCACTCATGCATTTCAATATTTTTGATGAACAGGTTGAGGGTGGAACGCCATGCAAAATTTATCTCACCGGATTTATTCACACAGGAGAAAACACCGGTTGAATAATTCCTGCAGAAATAGGCTGTTCATCTTGCAGGCTACCGCTTGTGTACCGATTATTTTTCCGTGGCACCATTCCACTGGGTGAATCCGCCTTCAAGGTTATAAACGTCCTTAAATCCTTTCTCCGCCATCATGGTGGATGCTTTCGCTGAACGGCCACCAGCCGCACAATACACGAGATACGTTTTGTTCTTGTTGAGTGAATCGATCCTGGCGGCAAAATCGGGCGCATTGTAATTTATTAGTATCGCATGCGGAATATGTCCCGCCGCGTACTCTTCCGGAGTCCGCACATCCAGTATCACGGCATTCTCATTTTTCATTTGCGCCGTGAAAGCCTGATTGTCTGCCTTATGGTATTTACCATCCGTAGTCTGGCTGCAGGCTGCAAAGGATATCAGCATCAGCACTAAAAGAAAATGTTGTTTCATCTTTC
>JBGAWA010000090.1:0-19089 GCA_044227805.1 Chitinophagales bacterium
GCATGACATCAATTGTTGGTGTAATAATTCCTACAGACCTCCTTTTGACTGAATGATTGCTCAAGGACAACATACGTTTTATAAATGTTTTCCATATTTTTTTGTTCCTGTATAATTTACCATGCTGCGGTTAAAATGTTGAAAAACATGTTATCAAAATTTTACTGATGATAATTTTTATTGCGATGAAAACTCATACATTGCTATCGCATCAAAAAAAAGATCTCATGAAAAAAGTATTCTTCCTGCTGATTTTCCTGGCGTTGGGTAATCTCGTTTCCATGGCGCAGACGACCGTAACCGGAAAAATTACCGATAAGAACAAAGAAGCGCTTATTGGAGTTACTGTTTCAGAAAAAGGTACTACCAATGGCGACTACACCGATGAAAATGGTAATTACAGTATTACGGTTAAAAAATTACCGGCTTCTATTATTGTCAGCTATATCGGCTATGTAACACAGGAAATCGCGATAACCGGCGCCTCTAATCTTGACATAATAATGAATGATGCCGCCACTGAACTGGCAGCCATTGAAGTTGTCGGAAGCCGGTCTTTGAACCGCTCCATCACCAACACACCGGTTCCGGTTGATTATATTGATATTCAAAAAATCTCCAACAGCATGGGGCAGCTGGATGTGAATCAGTTGTTGCATTATCTCGCCCCGTCTTTCAATGCCAATAAACAATCCGGATCTGATGGTGCAGACCACACCGACCCGGCCACCTTGCGCGGATTAGGACCGGATCAAACCCTTGTGCTGATCAATGGCAAACGCCAGCATCAGTCTTCGCTGATCAACATTTATGGAACCCGTGGACGCGGAAATACTGGAACAGATCTGGATGCGATTCCTATTTCATCCATTGATCATATTGAAATACTGCGCGACGGTGCCTCCGCACAATACGGTTCTGATGCCATAGCCGGTGTTATCAATATTGTTTTGAAGAAATCAACCGGCGAATTTACCGGTAATGTGAATGCCGGAACCAATCTTGCCCAATACCGGTTCGACGATAAAAATTTTGACGGGGGAAAAGTGACGCTGGGTGCCAACTATGGATTCGCCATAGCCAAGAAAGGATACCTGAATCTTTCCGCGGATTATCTTAAAAGCGGCCATACCAACCGGGCTAATATTCCGGCAGACTGGTATCCCGGCAATACCGATGTCAGGAATGAATTCGGCGAGGCGGCTGCAGAAGGCGCCGGATTCATGGCCAACTTCGAACTTCCCTTGAATGACAAAACGGATGTCTATGCATTTGGCGGTTATAACTACCGGAAAACCGATGCGTATGCTTTCACCCGTGTTGCTGATGATGCAAGAAATGTAATCAGTATTTATCCTGATGGATTTGATCCCATTATTCAGTCAAAAATCGGCGACCTCACTACTGCTGCCGGAATCCGTACCATGCTGGGAGAATGGAAATTCGATCTGAGTGATGCATACGGCTCCAACAAGTTTCATTTTTTCGGCGATCATACACTGAATGCCTCTTTAGTTGAGAATTCACCCACCTCTTTTGATGACGGAGGAACACAGCTTTCGCAAAACACAATTACGCTTGATGCAAGCCGGTATTATAAGGATGTTATGAGTGGACTCAATCTCGCCTTCGGCGCGGAGTTCCGAATGGAGAACTACCAGATATTCGCAGGCGAAGAGGGTTCATGGCAAACATATGGTCCGGTTATTTTTGACATCGATGAAGAATCCGGCGATACTACATTTCGCCCGGGAGGGTCACAGGGATTTCCAGGCTTCCGGCCAGACAACGAAGTGAATGAAAACCGGAATAATATCGGGGCCTATGCAGATGCTGAACTGGATATTACAGAAAACTTCATGGTTGACGCAGCGATACGCGCAGAAAACTACAGTGACTTTGGTGCGACGATCAATGGAAAACTGGCAGCACGCTATGCCATTAGCAACAACTTCGCTTTGAGAGGTTCTGCCAGCACAGGATTCAGGGCTCCGTCACTGGCCCAGGTCTATTTTAATCAGACATTTACCAATGTACAGAACGGTAAAATCTTTGATGCCGTAATTGCCAATAATGTGGATCCTATCACGGTTGCGCTGGGGATACCTCCATTGAAAGAAGAAACCGCATTTACCGGTAGCCTTGGAGTAACCGCCGGTAATGGAAAAGGATTTACCGCTACTATTGATGGTTATTATGTAAATATCAAAGATCGTATTGTGCTAACCGGTTCGTTTGATAACAGCGATCCGATCATCGGCCCAACCCTTGATGCGCTCAATGTAACCGCCGCACAGTTCTTTACGAATGCCGTCAATACAACAACCTTCGGTCTTGATGTGGTACTCAACTATTTCCTGCACCTGAATAACAATGATCACCTGACTTTTTCACTGGTGGGTAATATCAACAAAATGAAAGTTGATGCTGTAAATACTACCGGTTTGCTGGAAGGAAAACAGGATTCTTATTTTGGTCCGCGAGACAGCGCCTTCCTGATTAACTCCGCGCCACCTTCCAAATTCAACCTGGGCATAGCGTATGAACACAAAAGATTTAACGCCAACCTTCACATTAACCAATGGGCTCCGCTTACTTTTTATGACTATGATCCAAAGCCTTATACCTATGATATGAAGTTTACCGTGGATCTTACCCTTGGATACAACATCACCGATAATATTGCACTAAACATTGGCGCAGTCAACCTCTTTAATACTTATCCCGACTACTACGATCCTTACCAAACAGAAACAGGAGGCGCATGGGATGCTGTACAAATGGGATTTGACGGCACCTTCCTTTTTGCAAAGGTTGGCTTCAAGTTCTAACCATTGAGTTGACTAGTGCCGGCCTGTAATCTTCATGAAATAACACCATGCTTAAGATTACGGGCCGGCACTTTTTCTTCGCGATTCAACCCGTATTTTGAAGTTCAAAACAGGAGCACCTTAAACCTATCTTTTGAAGATAAAAGTGCAATAGGTTGGACTGAAACTGTGCTGAAATTTACTTTTGAATCCTGTGTATAACTTTCACTACCGTTTTGCCAGCGACACATTGATAATTGTACCTTTGGCTGGAGGTCACCCTTACTCGAACAGTGACCGGTCGAAACATCTTGTACATGGGAAGAGTTATCGCCATAGCCAATCAAAAAGGCGGTGTGGGCAAAACCACATCGGCCATTAACCTAGCATCTTCGCTGGCCGTTCTCGAATATAAAACCCTGCTCATTGATGCCGATCCGCAGTCGAATGCCACTTCAGGAATTGGTTTCGACCCAAAAAATATTACCACCAGCATTTATGAATGCCTTATCGGCGAGCAGAAAATCAAGGATATTATCCTGAAGACACAGACACCCAACCTTTCCCTGGTTCCGGCACATCTCGACCTGGTTGGTGCTGAAATAGAACTTATTAACCATCCTAACCGCGAACGCATTATGCGGCAGGTATTGGAAGACATACGGGACCAGTTTGATTATATCATCATTGACTGTTCACCTTCACTTGGATTAATTACGGTGAACGCGCTAACTGCTGCTGATGCGGTGCTCGTTCCGGTACAGTGCGAATATTTCGCGCTCGAAGGACTCGGCAAATTGCTGAATACAATAAAAATAATCCAGTCACGCCTGAATCCGGATCTTGAAATTGAAGGCATCGTTTTAACAATGTATGACAGCAGATTGCGGCTCAGTAACCAGGTGGTGGAAGAGGTGCGCCGCCATTTCGGTGATCTGGCATTTGATACGATTATCCATCGAAATACGCGCCTTGGCGAAGCACCAAGCTTTGGAAAGTCGGTGATTATGTATGATGCAGACAGCAAAGGAGCCATCAATTACCTCAATCTTGCGCGTGAAATTCTGCAGAAGAATGACAGCACCAGGATAAGGTCAGCGGAAAAAATCATTGATATCAACCATGACTAATAAACGACCTGATTTAGGCAAAGGCATCCGTGCATTACTGGAAAACATGGACTCTTCCGTGAATAATGAAGCCTCTATATTGGGCAGCACCTCTAATATTCCATTAGATCAAATCGAGGTAAACCCCTTTCAGCCCAGGCATGACTTTGATGAAGAGGCACTGCGGGAACTTGCTGATTCCATTAAAGTACATGGAGTGATTCAACCAATTACCTTAAGAAAAATAGCCACAAGAAAATACCAGCTGATTGCCGGCGAACGCCGGTTGCGTGCCGCAAAATCAGCCGGTCTTGCTGAAATTCCTGCCTTCATCAGGTCGGCTGATGATGAACAGATGCTGGAGATGGCATTGATAGAAAACACGCACCGAGAAGATCTTAATGCCATGGAAGTAGCCATCAATTATAAAAGGCTGATTGATGAATGCAACCTCAGGCAGGAAGACCTGGCAGAAAAAGTGGGTAAAAACCGCACCACGGTAACCAATTACCTGCGACTGTTAAAACTGCCGCCTGAAATACAACAAGCCATAAAAAGCAAAGCCATTACCATGGCGCATGCCCGCGCCATCATTAATGTAGAAGATCCCCTTGTTCAATTGCATATTTATAAGGAAACGGTAAAGCATGATTTGTCGGTACGCGCTGTCGAAACCCTTGTTCGCGATTACACACGCGTAAAAAAACCAGCTGAGAAGAAGTCCGCTACATTGCCCTATGCTTATCAGCGACTGCAGGATAAGATCGCATCACACCTTTCCACCAAGGTACAGATCCAACGAAAACGGCTCGGAAAAGGTGAAATCGTCATTTCTTTTTTTTCTGATTCGGATCTTGAACGTCTTACCGAATTGCTGAGCGAGTAGCATTGCCGTCTAATTGTCTTTTTAGTAAGCACATTAGTCTATCTATATCCTTTCGACAGGACGCAGTCGCTCAGTTTCGACCCGTCCATAGACTTTTCATCTATGAATAATTCTTTCCGTTTCTTTGCGTTATGGTTTCCCTTTGTACGAAAGAATCCGTGAATTGAGACAGACTATTATTATTTCGCTTATGCTGAAGAGACTTTTGCCAATATTCCTGGCATTTGCTTCCTTCAGCCTTTCAGCAATGGCTCAGGATACCAGTCAAGCGGTCGCAGGTGATACAACAAAATTGAAAAGCGCACAAACATTCCGGCTATTTCCTGCAGAGCATTCACCAAAAGCAGCAGGTATTGCGTCTGCCGTATTGCCCGGCCTTGGTCAGGCATACAACAGAAAGTACTGGAAGATTCCTATCATCTATGCAGGCCTTGCCACAGCAGGTTATTTCATCTATTACAATTATACGATCTATTCGAATTTTCAAAAAGCATACGAGCTGCGCAATGACGGTGATACATCCACCAACCTTAGCTCATTCGATGTTTGGTACATTACAAGCACACAAACTATTTATACTGATGGTTATGAGAGTACACAGTTATCTGAACTCAGTAATATCTATCGCAGAAGCACTGACCTTTCCATCATTATTGCCGCTGGAATTTATGCCTTGAACATAATTGATGCTGTGGTGGATGCTCACCTTTTTCAGTTTGATGTGAGCGATAACCTAAGCATGAATCTGCAACCGTTTTATACGCCTCCGGCTTTGGGAAAATCACGTGGCGGAGTAATGCTCACCATGACCATGAAGTAACAAGAATTATTGTTTCGAAAAATAAAACACTTCATCACCATCAATAGCTGACTCATGAATATTGCCTTACTCGGATATGGAAAAATGGGGAAAATGATTGAGCATTGTGTTGCGGGAAGTAAGGAATTCAGGATCAGCCTGAAGATCAACACAGCAAACAGGCGCACTATTACAAAGGAGCAGTTGCAACAGTCGGATGTAGTGATTGAATTTTCAAATCCTGCGTCGGTTTTGGAAAATATTAAATGGTGCCTGGATGCCCGGATACCAATGGTTATCGGTACCACCGGCTGGCATGGTAGCATGGAGGAAGTGAAAAGATGGTGCGCGGAAACAAATGGATCCATCGTATTTGCCAGCAACTTCAGTATAGGGGTAAACATCTTGTTTGAGCTCAACCGAAAGCTGGCACAACTGATGAAATCCAGGCCTGAGTATGAGGTTTCTTTGGCAGAAGTGCATCACTTGCAGAAAAAAGATGCTCCCAGCGGAACGGCCATCACGCTGGCTGATGACCTGATAAAAAATTCTACCATCAAAAAATCATGGGTCAATATGATGGAGCCATTTTCTGAACTTACCAGTCATAATCCATCTGATTTGATAATTTTGTCGCGCCGTGAAGACGCTGTGGTAGGGACACACATGGTGGAATACCGTTCTGCCGCCGATAAAATCGAAATCCGGCATGAGGCATTTTCAAGGGAAGGATTTGCAAAAGGCGCCCTCGCAGCAGCAAGCTGGATCCACCGTAAAAAAGGCATCTTTGAATTTTCTAAAATATTAAGTGAGCTATGAATAGTGAAGCGGAAAGAGAAGATTGCTCTTATAACATGTACCGGTATCATTTCTTTTGCATGGCTGATTTTCCGACGGCCATTAACTATTAACACCTCTGTTCAAAATTGCAAAATCATCAGTCAATGAATTGGAAATTCTGGCAAAAGAGCGCTGCTAAAAAATCAAAAAAGAAAAAGTCAAAGACACGTGAATGGGTGGATGCATTGATATTTGCTGTGATTGCAGCAACCATCATCCGCACTTTTGTATTGGAAGCCTACACGATACCTACGCCATCGATGGAAAAATCTCTCATGGTAGGTGACTTCCTTTTTGTCAGTAAGATGCACTACGGAGCACGCATTCCGCAAACACCGATTTCCTTTCCTTTCGCCCATCACACGATGCCGCTTATAGGTGGAAAATCATACCTGGAATGGATACATATCCCCTATTATCGTTTACCCGGTTTTCAGCAAATCAAAAATAATGATGTCGTGGTCTTTAATTACCCTATGGAAGACTTCAGACCTGTTGACAAGCGTGAAAACTATATTAAGCGGTGTATAGGCATTCCCGGAGATACCCTGGAAATCAAAGATGCAGCGGTGTTTATCAATGGCAAGAAAAATACAGACTGGCCCGGGCAACAGACGGATTACATGGTAACAACCGATGGTACTGGCATAAATGAACGGTTACTGGAGGACCTCGATATTTCTGAATACAGCCCAACTAATAATCCAGGGCAGTTCCGCTTCAACCTCACGGAAACGAATTCAAAAGAGATCTCGAAACTTAAGAATGTAAAATCCATAGAGCCGCTTGTATGTTCGAAAGGATTAGTTCCGGAGGCATTGTTTCCCGGAGATACTAAAGATTTTCCCTTTAACATCGACAACTTCGGACCCATCTGGATCCCGAAAAAGGGTGTCACGGTGAATGTCGATAAAAACAACATCCGGCTATATCAAAGGCTCATCACTATTTATGAAGGTCACAATCTGGATATAACAAAAGACGGTAAGATAATGCTGGACGGTAAGGAAATTACGTCGTACACTTTTCAGATGAATTACTACTGGATGATGGGTGACAACCGTCACAACTCATATGATTCAAGGTATTGGGGATTTGTGCCAGAGGACCATATCGTTGGCAAAGCGTGGTTTATCTGGATGTCATGGAATAAAAACGGTTCTGTCTTTGACAAGATCAGGTGGGGCAGACTGTTTCATGGAATACATTAACAGTTACAACCGGAAAAAGTCATAGCAGGCAGACTGCCTTTATACTAACGAGTACTCAGGCGTGTTCACTCCGCCATCGATGCCTTTAGACTGAATTCATTTAAATTAATGGCGATTTCCGAAATGCTAAGATTCAGGTCAAAAAAAAGCAGGAGCCGTTCCACACAGAAAAAGTCCCGCTTGCGCGAATGGATGGAAGCTGTTCTGTTCGCGGTGATAGCAGCCATTATTATCCGGACTTTTTTCGTGGAGGCTTATACCATTCCAACTGCGTCAATGGAAAAATCATTGTTGATTGGGGATTTTCTGTTCGTGAGTAAAATGCATTATGGCGCCAGGATTCCGGAAACACCGCTCAGCTTTCCCTTCGTGCATAACACGCTGCCGTTTACCTATGGAAAATCCTACCTCGAATGGATCAGTATTCCGTATGTTAGACTGCCAGGATTCCAGCCTATCAGGCACAACGATGTTATTGTCTTCAATTATCCGGTGGAAGATTCCAGGCCCGTTGATAAGAAAGAAAATTATATTAAAAGATGTGTTGCCATCGCCGGCGACACCCTGGAAATCAGCGATGCGGAAGTATATATTAACGGCCAGAAGAACTTCGAATATCCCGGGCAGCAACAGGAATATTCCATAATTACTGACGGCACCTCCATCCATCAACAATTTCTCGAAGCACTTGATGTGACAGAGTTCTCTCGTCTCTCCAATCCCGGTGAGTTTCGCGCAAGTCTCACAAAGTCATCTGCCGATTCAATGCTAGCGTTAAAAAATGTGCTGTCCGTTACTCCGGTGCACCGGCCGGTAGGTATTGAAACAGGCGGCATATTTCCGGAAGATCCGAATCATTTCCATTGGTCTGTCGATAATCTTGGTCCGGTTTGGATCCCGGCAAAAGGAGCAACAATCACGCTCGATACCAACAATATTGCGTTGTATGCAAGAATCATTAGGAACTATGAAAAGCATGAGCTGAAAATAGAAAAAGACGGTAGCATATTGATTGACGGGAAAAAGATGGTCGAGTATACATTCAGTATGAACTACTATTGGATGATGGGTGACAATCGTCACAATTCGCTCGACTCACGCTACTGGGGATTTGTTCCGGAAGATCATATCATTGGAAAAGCCTGGTTTATCTGGATGTCGTGGAAGGCAGAAGCACCAGGGCCCGATAAAATAAGATGGAACAGGATATTTCAAGGTATTCCATAATTGAACCCACATTTTACAGTTCAAAAACGCATGGGGTTTAACCCCGACGCAGCACTGCTTAGGGTTTGTGAAACATTTTCTTTTCTTGAAAAAATGAGCAAACCCTTAGCAGTGCTAAGTCGTAGCGAAGCGGGATTTTTCCACTGAAAAATCCGGGTTGAACCCGTTTTTTGCTGTTCAAAAAATAAGGGATAAAAAAATAATCCCTGCTGCCGGCAGCAGGGATTATTCAATTGTATTTGCTCGCGTACTCAGGATTTCTTACCTATACCAGCCACCATCAAAGCTGCTGCGGCCATAGCGGTATCTTTCACCACCATACTCACCGACATTTGTGCGGTTGCAGGATCTGAAAGGCCTGGCATGTGAACAGTAATCACAATAATGATCAGAAAAACAGCCAGCAAAATTCCTGCGTAGTAGGTATACCGGTTAATAATGAAACTCACCGCGGCGGCCAGCAGGCAAACACCGGTGAAGTAAACCATCGGCACTGCCATGCCGGAAAGAAAAGAGGGTATCATACCACTCATTGCTTCAGCGTTGGTTAAGTGCCCTACACCAAAGAATGCAACGGTTAATCCAAAGAGAATGCGGCCAATTGTTGTAAGATTCATGGTAATTCAGTTTTAGATGATTGTGTGAAAAGAAATGAATGCAACCGTAATGTGTAAACATTAAGTTTACCAAGGTACATAGCAGTTCATATAGCTAATTATTTTGCTTCAAATTGTTTTCAACATTAAAAGAGGACATCAGAGACAGATACCTGAAAAAATATAACTTTGAGCACGTTACAACTTTCAAAAAATAACAAATACCCCTTGATTTTGACCCCTGTTGTATGATAAAGAAAATACTGCCTGCTTTTCTATTGATTTGTTATTTCCAGCTGTCTTATAGTCAGAATATCAGCGGCATCATCAACAGTTATGCACAGGTAACCGCTATCGCCGGAACTACATTTACCACTGTTTCCTCTGCCGGATTCACTGTAGGTGATAAAATCCTTGTCATTCAGATGAAAGGAGCTTCCATCACCACTACCAATACTTCTGCATACGGTGATATCACTAACCTGAATAATGCAGGTAATTGGGAGTTTGCTACTGTTTCGGCAATAGTTGGAAATGATATTACCGTGGCAGCCCCATTGGTGAAAGCATATACGGTGAATGCAAAAGTGCAACTGGTAACTGTTCCGGTTTACTGTTCCGTTACTATTACTGATACGTTAACCTGCCAGGCCTGGAACGGCCTCACCGGTGGTGTGCTGGCTTTTGTTTCAGGTGGCACTGTTAACATGAATGCGGACATCAATGTGAGCGGCAAAGGGTTTCGGCCAGGGAATGCATGCAATACAGGTTTTTTTGCATGCAATAATGCCAACTGGTTTATAAATCCTACCAATTGCCTGGGTGGCTGGAAAGGTGAAGGTATTGCTGAATATGTCAACAATCCACAAAGTGGGGGCCGCGCCAAGCTTGCCAATGGCGGCGGTGGTGCCAATCCGGGTAATAATGGCGGCGGCGGCGGGGGAAACGCCGGAGCAGGCGGATTAGGTGGCTTTGAGGATAACAGTTGTGGTGCAACGACCGTACAGGGTATTGGAGGCTTAGGTTTGAATTACACCTTAGGTAAGATTTTCTTAGGTGGTGCCGGTGGCAACGGAACCGGCAATGATGTACAACCAATTTTTCCAGGAACACATGGTGGAGGAATCGTCATGATTTCAGCCAATACCATAGAACCGAATGGATTTTCAATATACGCTGAAGGAGCTGATCAACTGAACCTCACAAGCGATGAAGGTGCAGGCGGTGGCGGCGGCGGCGGCGTTGTTGTGCTTGATGTCCAAAGTGTTGTTTCCCCCCTGACAATTTCCGCAAGTGGCGGTGATGGTGGTTCTATTTCCAATAACCTGGTGCTCACCGGATGCCAGGGCCCGGGAGGTGGTGGCGGAGGCGGGGTGCTATGGACGTCAGGAGCCGCTGTTCCGGCCAACGTTTCATTTTTAGCCAATGGTGGCCTTGCAGGACTCATCGTGCAGCCATTCAGTTTTTGCTACAACACTACGTATGGTGCTACCGATGGTGAACCAGGCACCACGATTTTCAACTTTCCACCACAACCACTTCCGTTGTCCTCCAACCCTGTTTCGTTAGGCAATGATTTTAATATTTGTCCCCTGGGCAGCGACACAATTGCACCCGGACCAGGTTACAGTTCTTTCGTCTGGCAGGATGGCTCAACGGATTCCTTTTTTGTGGTAACTGATTCGGGCAGTTATATTATTAAAGCTGCTGACGCTGCAGGATGTTTTAGTTCCGATACCATTCACATCGGTTTTTTGCCACCTTCCACCTATAGTATGGGTAATGATACAGTAGTTTGCAAGGGACAATTAGTAGTAATTGATGCAGGTGCGGGTTTCGCTACTTATCTCTGGCAGGATCTGTCAACAAATCAAACTTACAATGCCTTAAATGCCGGTACCTATTCCGTTACCGTTACAGATACAGATGGCTGTATAAAACTCAGCACTATTAAGGTTAATAATTTTGGCATTGCGCCGCTTGCCATTGGCAACGACACCTCACTGTGTGTGGGTGATAAGGTTATTTTTAATGGCGGTGCATTTTCTGATTATGTTTGGCAGGATGGTTCAAAAGGACCCATCTTCACGGCAACTGCTCCCGGAATTTATTATGTGACAGTGACCGATTTTAATGGTTGCGTACAGTCGGACACTGCAGAGATTCTTTCATTTTATGCGCAGCCTCCGGATGTTTTCTTATCGGACACTGTTCTTTGTACGAGCCAGTTTATTTTACTGGAAGGCCCGCTTGGATATGACAGTTACCTTTGGACAGATGGATCAACCACCAGTGCTATAACCGTTGTGAAACCGGGTGAATATGGGCTGACAATTACTTCCGCAGATGGTTGTTCCAGCAGCGACACCACCACTGTTTCGCTGAAATGCCCGACGAGCATCTATATGCCAACTGCCTTTACGCCGAATGGTGATGGTATTAATGATACGTATTTGCCCATCGGTTATAATATCAGTACGTATAATATCATCATCTATAATCGTTGGGGGAAAATCGTATATGTTTCATCTGATTTCACCGTTGGCTGGGATGGAAGATCGAAGGATATTAAATGCGAAACCGGTACTTATATTTATACGGTTAACTGGACGGGCTCACTGGATGGTGTGCCTTCATCCGGAATGCTGAAAGGCAATCTTACACTAATCAGATAAGATGAGGTTCGACAGGCTTACATACTGTCTTCGCATTACGCAATATGCCTCAGCATTGGCATGATTGAATGTGGCCGCTCCATGAAAACTTCCGCAGCCTATCAATAAAAAATATTGTTTCTGAGAATGAAAGTGTTCGACAGCAAGGCTTCTATCTCGCAATTCGTCATTGCCATTCAGGAAGGCTTGGTGGCTGTAGCCGAATCCGCAGGCGCCGCATTCAATTCAGGTGTCACCGGCGGGGTATAGCTTTCCGAAACTTTCTTCAAATCCGATAATCCCTGTTCAAAATCAGCCCCGATCATCTGATCCATGAATAAGCCAATATATTTGGCCACGGGATTCATGCCCATATCCATTTCCATTCCCCAGGTAATTTTTGTTTTGCCTTCCAAAGATTCCAGGTGGAAGGAGCCGGTTGCAACACCATTGCCGGTAAAATTCATCGCTGTGATAACTGATTCATTAGGCTTACTATCCGTGATGGATAGCTTTCCCTTTCCTACCTGCCCGTTTTCACTTGACCAGGAATATCCAGAACCGGTTCCTTCTTCCGGGCCGTAATACTTGATTTTAATATTCGGATCAAGCTTATTCCAGGGCATCCAGTTATTCCAGTTATGCAGATTGTTAACCTGCTTAAAAACTATGTCAGGCTGCGCATTGATGACCGCTATTCGTTCAACATGCACTTTCGACGGCAGGAAAAATGAAATGATCAGCAGAATTACCAAAAAGGCCAGCAAGAAAATTCCAATTCGTCGTAAGGTCTTCATATGTTATTTTTCTACTAAGATAATAAATACCTGATCCTATATACTGCATTGGGTCACAAAACCAGGCTGATACACAGAGCTGGACTGTATAGGTATAACAAACCGTTTTCATGTTCAACGAGGGTTATCCATGGAAAGACGTGCTTTGCGAAGGCTGAGAACTGCAAAATGTGGGTTCAGTACAATAAAACGAAGCCCTTCAAGGTGAACCGCAGCATTCACAAAAAACAGCATCCCTATTCTTCCGTTAAAATTGTAAACTGCCGTTCCATCGGATCAAGATGTTTCTTTAATGCTGAAAAAAACTGATCTCCATATTTCATATAGTAAGGAAGAAAATTATCATGTCGCTCCTGAAGGCTGCCGGAAGGGAATAACTTTTCCTTTAGTGTTCTCAATTGCTGAATGGCAACTTCTTCCTTTCTCCTGGCCGCTTTCTTCATTTTATCTTCCAGCGACTCCATTGACTTTTGCATCTTCACTGTTTCCGCTTCAACAGCACCCTTTAAACTCGCATCCAGTTGAAGCGCACGCTGCAGAGCTTTTTGCATTAATTCATTCAATTGCTGCTTCTCCGAAGCCAGGGAAATAATATCTCCTGTTTGTGCCGACAGATAGCTATTAATCAGCACATCGGTGGATTGGAAAATGGCCGCAGTGGAAATTCCTGTCTTGCTCATTTTCATGGCATTTCCCTGATCAACCCACAGCACCGAGTTACGAAGCAGCAACATCGGGAAAGCGACACCTGCAGCGGCAAACACCGCTTTCAACTGCATCCAATAAGTTACTTCCGCGCCACCGCCGATAAACGCAATGTTGGGCAGTATCATTTCCTGGTAAACCGGCCGCAGCACAACATTTGGGCTGAACTGTTCAGGGCATCTTTCAACGAGCGACATCAATTCCGCCCACGAAAATGAGAGACTGGTATTCAGCACTTTCCATTGGTCATGCTCCTGCACAATTCGTTGCCTGCGATCATCATCAAGATAAAACAGGTTGATCTCACGTGGCGCAATTTGCGTTTGATAATGTTCCGCAAAGACGGCTGATGTCTTTTTCACTGCATCAAACGAAAACTGTTCAGACAACTCCTGCCGAATGACCGGCATAAAAAGCTGTTTCAATGCGCCATCATCGCCATCCACAATTACTAATCCGTCGTCAGCAAAAAAATGATACAGGATTTTTTTTGTGGCTGCCGCAATCGTAAGTTCCTGCAGGTAGCATTCTTCCAGCAAGCGGACGCAGCGACGGGCTTCTTCCGTATCGCCCAACACCCCTTTAATTTCAGCCACCACATCATCAAGCGATGCTGTTTTCATCCTTCCAAATGCACCCTCCTGATCCGTAGTCCATGTAATTCTCTTGGAAAAAAGATGAATATGATTCAGCTCTTCCTTATCATGATCTTCACTTCCCATCCAATACACAGGAATGAAATGAAAGCCGGGAAAATCGCGATTCAATCTGCGTGAAAGATTAATGGCACTGATGATCTTATAAATAAGATATAGTGGTCCTAGAAACAGGTTGGGCTGATGTGCCGTAACAACAGTAAAAGTATTACTGTCCTTCAGCCGCTCTATATTTTTTGCTGTTTCCTCTTTTGAATCAATTTGCTGAAATGGAGCATATTGCCTCATCAACGCAGCATGCAGCTGCATGCGAAACAGTGGAAATTTATTGCGGTGGGCAATAATATCCGGTATGGATGCAGTGTCCGGTTTATAACTATAGAAAGGCTTTATGGCAGGTTGTCCACTGATGTAATCCGTTACAGCTTTCGTGAAGTTTCCCGTATCAGCATAAGGGACTACAGATTTTTTCATATGTAAAAATAAGAATCGGATTCATTTGTGATTGCAGCATGGGCCACGTCCAGATGGTACCTCTTTGCAAAACGCCTGCTGCTGCCTGGTAACAGAAGGCAGATCTTCCTATGACATCAACTGAAGACTCCGGTGAATAAAGCCGGTGAGTTCCTCACCTTTCAACAGGTTTTGAGACAGCATAGCGAGATCCACTGATTGCCTGAGTAACTGCTGCTGTTTTAGTGCATCTGTTTCGAGCAATGCTTTGGAGATTACCGGATGATTGCTATTCACGACCAGGTTAAAATGATCCTTCATATCACCCATAAAATTCATTCCCCCCAGCGAACTCATTTCTTTCATACGCCGCGAAAACTCATCCCTGGTGATCATCACCGGTGCTTCCTTTTCACTCAGTGATTCAAATGTCACAGAAAACTTTTCTTTATCAGTCATACTTTCCAACAGGCCTTTCAATACTTCCTGTTGTTCTTTTGAAAGTTTCGATGGCATCGCCTCTTCCTTATCAATCAGCTTATCAATAATGTCTGCATCAACCCTTGCGAACGAGGCGTCATCCAATTTGCGTTCGAGCAGGCCGACAAAATGAGAATCTACCGGACTATCCATCAATAAGACTTCAAATCCGCGTGCTTCTGCCGACGCCACATAGGAATGTTGGTCCACCACATCCGACGTATAGAGATACACCAATTTGCCATTTTTATCAGTCTGGAGCGGCTTAATTTTAGTCGAAAATTCTTCCAGTGTATAATATTTACCTGCGGTAGTTTTTAGCAGGCAAAATTTGCTCGCCCGCTCATAAAATTTATCGTCGGACAGCATGCCATACTGGATAAAAACCTTAACGTCATCCCATTTCTTTTCAAAATCAGCACGATCGGCTTTAAAAAGATCATCCAGTTTTTCGGCAACCTTTTTTGAAATGTGAGCACTGATCTTCTTCACATTTGCATCACTCTGCAGATAACTGCGGGAAACATTCAAGGGAATATCAGGTGAATCAATCACCCCCTTCATTAGCATAAGGAAATCCGGGACAATATTTTCAACAGCATCCGTCACAAATACCTGGTTGCTGTAAAGCTGAATACGGTCCTTCTGCTGTTCGAAATTGTTTTTTAATTTGGGGAAATATAAGATGCCTGTCAGGTTAAAGGGATAATCCACATTCAAATGAATATGAAACAGCGGGTCATCGGCGAAAGGATATAACTCACGATAGAATAACCGGTAATCATTATCCGTCAGCAAGGCTGGTTTCCGGATCCAGGCTGGTTGCGTGTTATTGATAATCTCCTTTTCGAATTTTATTTCAACAGGCAAAAATTTACAATACTTCTTCAGCAGGTTCTTGATACGTAATTCCTCCAGGAATTCCGACGAATCATCAGCAATATGCAGAATGATATCGGTACCACGCTCCGCTTTCTCAGCATCCTCCATGGTGTAGTCAGGGCTTCCATCACATTCCCATCTAACGGGATGGGCTGATTCGCGGTAAGATCTCGAAATAATCTCCACTGATGAAGAGACCATGAATGCTGAATAGAATCCAAGGCCGAAATGCCCGATCAGTTGCGCGTTGCTTTTTTCTTTGTAATGCTCCACAAATTCTTCAGCGCCGGAAAACGCGATTTGCGTGATATACTTTTCAATCTCCTCAGCGGTCATTCCGATACCATGGTCACGGATGGTAAGCGTCCTGGCGTCTTTATCGAGCAGCACTTCAATAGAAAGGTCTCCCAACTCGCCATTGAATTCAGCCATCGTGCTCAGTGCTTTCAGTTTCTGCGTTGCATCAACGGCATTTGATACCAGCTCGCGAAGAAATATCTCGTGATCACTGTACAGAAATTTTTTAATGATGGGGAAAATGTTCTCTGTATGTACCTGAATGGTTCCTTTTGACATAAAAAAAAATTTCGGCGAAGTTAACAAACCATTTGCCAAGCGGCGGTCAACTGCCATTGTGTCGCCCTATCAATTCCGGGGCGTTGAAACAATCCTTACGTTGACATGATCTTCATTCGTAATTTCATTGAATACCTATAAAATCTGCTGCCTGAGAAGTCGACTTATCCAGATAAATGCTACGTTTAGACTCTATAATTCGCCCCTACAGGCAGTAACATCATACAGTAACATAATGGAGCTTCCATAAAATATTTCAATGCTTTCATCCGTCAACCCATCCATACGATGGAAGCCATGACCTTAAATGCAACGATGACGACCCGCCAGAATGTAGAAATCCAGGAAACTGTGCGCAAAGAGCGCAAACGCCTGCTCGATTTTATCCGGCAACGGGTTAAAAGCGAGGAAGATGCGGAAGACATTCTGCAGGATGTCTTTTACCAATTGGTGAATGCTTACCGGATGATGGAACCAATTGAAAAAGTTACCTCCTGGCTGTTCACAGTTGCCCGCAACCGTATCACTGATCTATACAGGAAGAAAAAAACAGAGACTTTCTCAAACCTGCTGCCTGTTAGTGATGAAGGCAATGAGGAAGAAACGCCTGGCTATTTCCTGGATGAATTAATGCAGGATGTTTCCGAAACGCCCGAGGCGCAATATATGAGATCATTGGTTTGGGATACCTTAAACGCCGCCCTCGCAGAATTACCGGCTGAGCAAAGTGAAGTATTCAATTTGCATGAACTGGAAGGAATGAGTTTCAAGGAAATAGCCATTCAAACCGGGCAACCTGTTAATACGCTGCTATCGCGCAAACGCTATGCAGTCTTGCACCTGAGAGAAAAGCTCCAGACGTTATATGATGAATTGTTAACCCTCTAAAAAAATAATTATGAAAAGGTGGTGGATTTTGAAAGCAGTTAAAATAACTTTTATGCTTGTACTTTTCGGAGCAGCCATGAGTTACCTGGTGATGACACTGTGGAATTGGGTGATACCGGCTGTTTTCGGGCTGGCAACCATTACTTTCTGGCAGGCCGTGGGAATACTCTTGCTCTCTAAACTGCTCTTTGGCTTTGGTGGTTGGGGACATAAAAATCATTATGCAGCACACTGGAAGCAACACGGCGGAGCGGCGTGGAAAGAAAAGATGGAAGAAAAATTGAAATCGATGAGTCCTGAAGAAAGAGTGAAACTCCGGGAAGAATGGAAGAAACGCTGTGGATGGAAGTATCAACATTTTGATGCGGAACAGAAAAGCGAATCGCAGTCCTGATTCAATATAATTCAATGCAGGAAAAGGGAAGCGGTACACTTCCCTTTTTCATTTTACGATAGACCATTAACCTCAAATTTTGCAGATCGAATAACAAACGAGGGTACACCTACGCAGTATCACCTTCGGATAACCGGCAAATGACTTTGCAGAAAATAAAATAGTCTGAGCAGCTATTTTTTACATAACTTTAAAATATCCCGTTCAACAAGCATTTTCTGGTTCGTATGAAAATAACTGCCTTACTACTTTTACTGCTGATCCTGGAATTACATTTTTCTTTTGCCCAGCAACCCAAAAAACCCGCTCGCTACCCGCTGGAAAGAAGGCAGGAGAAACTCGCAATGAGCAGCCCCGGCGACCTGTCGCTGAGAACTTACACTCATCTAAAAAAGGAAATGTTATCCATTCGTCAAAACCCGGTTCCGCGAGAATACCGTAAGATGAAACAGTCCTATCAGGCTCGAAAAAAACGTTGAGATTTTACACTATCGGTAACTCAGTATACCCATTGCTTGCGAGAAGAAGACCTGAACGCATTTACAGGTTTCACTATACATTATCATTTTTTGTGGCCGTATGTTGAATAAGAGATAATTTTTATACATTTAAGGTATTGAACTGATTTTGCATCCACCCAAAAACATAAACATGAACCAGCGCTACACTAATTTTACGCGATTTGCCTGCCTGACATTTATTTTCTTGCATGCATGGATACTTAGTTCGCAGGCAACCAAACATGTTGTAACCGTCGCGAATTTTGTTTTCACCCCTTCCAGCATAACGATTAATCTTGGCGATACTATGGAGTGGCAATGGCTGAATGGACTTCATACTACAACGTCAACCACTATTCCTGCAGGCGCTGCGGCGTGGAGTAATGCAATTGACGCCTCCCATCTCTCTTTTAAATATGTGCCTTCCGTATTAGGAACTTATAACTATAAATGTAATATCCATCCTACTACAATGCTGGCGAGTTTCACTGTAATCTGCCCGGCAGCAGTACCGATCACCATTTCAGCCGGAGGCCCAACCACTTTTTGTAAAGGTGGACTGGTGGTGTTGTCAAAAAATTCGGCTGGCAATTTCAGCAGCTACCAATGGAAGCTTAACAGCGCTA
>JBGAWA010000091.1:0-18709 GCA_044227805.1 Chitinophagales bacterium
CGCAGTATGCACAAGATATGAGTTACCAAATGCATCGCCGGCTATGTCACCAGTGGTAAGGCTGTAAACACCTCCCAAACTCCAAATTTTATTTCCATTCAAATCAATTTTTTCATATCCGTTTATACTACCTGTTATGCCCCTCATAGCAATCACAATTTTATTATCAGGCGTAAATTTGAAATTAATCGGGGCGCCAAAACCTTCATCAAAAAACGACCATAAGGCATTGCCATTAGCATCAAATTTTTTCACTTTGGTAACTTGTCCATTCGGGCCGGTTCCTTTTCCCAAAATATAGATGTTGTTATTAGGATCAATCAAACATTTCTTAGTACTTGAACCATCAAAGGTGCTTTCGTAAACATTACGCCACAGAAGTGTGCCGGATGAATTAAATTTCATTACTATACTTGCTGCTTCAACAGGGTTAGAATAACCTGACATATAGGTACCTGTTACAATGATGTCGCCATTGTTGTCGGTCGCCACCCATGACGCACGTTCCCATTTGGTGTTATCCGTTTGATTATAACTTGTCACCCACACGAAATTGCCATCAGCATCCCGTTTGGTAAGCGTCATCTCATCTCCAAGATTGGCTTCGAAATCTACAGTATAAACATTGTTGTTTGCATCTACTGCTATTGCATTACCTCGCGTTGGTTGCTCCCAGGCAATTGTTACCTGACTAAAGGCAATGCCAGGTAGAAGTACCATCACAAATAATAGTTTTTTCATTTGCTGATTTTTTTAGCTTTTAATAAAATCTAAATGAGTGGGTTGTACTTGCCCATTTTAGTTGTTGCATGCAAATTTCAATGGTCTTGAAAATCTGTTTTATGATTTTGGTCATTAATAGCATGTGATATTTATCATGCGAAAGAATAAACCGGATGGATTAACAGTAAACGGAAGTTATCATTCGCATATAAATTATTAAAGTCCGCATTCTTACCTGTTGCTTGAATTCTTGCAGCATGCTCTTTTCGCTAAGAGTCACAGGAAAAAATCAAGCTTAAAATAGTTGAAGTAGCGGGTTTAATAGCAGAAGGAAATGATTGAAATACAGGAAATATATATTTCAACAGTACGCCACTCATGGCTTTGTACCTTCTCTATCATTTAACATTATTGCCCGACTAATGTGGGCTAAAGCCCGGCAGTAGCGGGTTTCATGCCATTACACGGCAATTAAGCGTAGGGTTATGGCATTTGCGCCAATATTGGGCTTCAACCCAATACCCAGTATTCTTCACGGACAATAATGATAATTTAGAGTATCCACTGTAAAAAACTATTTCACACAAATAGCATGACAAGGATCATCACTTTCATTGACCACTGTCATACCATATCCTCAGGAAGTTCTGGAACTTTACAAGAGAACTTTTCCAAATAAATAATCATGAAAAAGCTGATTCTATTTCTGATTCTTTCTCCGTTAATTGCTTTCTCACAAGTTACTGAAGATTGGGTTTCACCGGAAAATAATTATGCGAAACAAGCCCGAAGAGCTGCCGTTGACATTAATGACAATGTATTTACGCTGACAGATATTTTCCATGGAGATATCTATCTTTCCAAAAGAGATAAAGCAGGAAACATTCTATGGTCCGTTGGCTACGATAACACCACTCCATCACAGTGGGAAGTTGCTGCTGACATTGTTATTGATATTAATGGAGACGCAGTGGTAACCGGATATACTAATACCGGCTTTGGAAGTCAATGGTATGCCGTTCAAATGGTTACCATGAAATTTAAAGGTACAGATGGAAGTCTGCTTTGGCGAAGTACAAATAATACCGGAAGCGCACATCGGGGAAGACGATGCCTCACAGATGCATCAGGAAACATCTATGTTGGAGGCGATATCAATGCATTTAACACCAGCTATTACGAAACGGGGAACATGGTGGTGATAAAATATGATACAAATGGCAATGAACAGTGGTCAGTTTATCTGAATGAGAATGGGTTATTGATGCCGGGCCCATTAGATGCAATGAAGTTTGATCCGGAAGGAAACTTGGTGATTGCAGGGTTTGCTGCTTCTGCTGATGGCAATTACTATGCGGTGTACAGCTATTATTATGGCGCTCAATCAAACAATTTCGTGATAAAAAAACTTACTAATAATGGTGCAGAAATCTGGGTAAAGAATTATGACTTCGGATCTTTTGAATTGGCAAGGCAGATGGAAGTGGATCATTCCGGGAGTGTAATTGTAATGGGATACGGGTCGCAAGTCAGTGGGATGCCATATGTAGATTGGATTACTTTTAAAGTAAACAGCAGTGGAGTTCAGCAATGGTACCACCGTTATAATGAACATGCAAACAACGACGAATGGCCTTGGCAGATGGCAATTGATGATCAGGACAATGTATATGTTACCGGACAAGGCGGACCGTGGCCAGGCGGACCGTGGACGAGTTTAACACAGATGATTACCCTCAAATATCAATCCGGTGGAACTGAAGAATGGGTAGCTAAGCAATCTGCTAATTCAAGTGTGGGCAAAGCAATTTGTCTTGCATCAGACAATTCTATTTATGCAATTGGCTATGATGGCGTTACCATCCATTATGTACAGCAAACTACGCTTGTATGCAGTACGCCAATAAACCTGACAGCAGTCAGCGTAACTTCCAATTCAGAAAAAATTTTGTGGACAGCCGTGCCGGGAGCATTTCAGTATGAAATCTGGTATAAGAAAAGCAGCAAGACGAATTGGAAGATCAAATACGTAGCGGGAAACAAGTCGTTTACAAAACTTAATAATCTGACTTGCAACATTAACTATGACTGGAAAATAAGGACGATTTGCGATACCTCAGGAAATGATTTGATTTCTGAGCTTTCTTCGGTTCAGAGTTTTGTTACAGCATCCTGCCGGGAAGGAACCGCTATTGTAATAGAACCTTTGCAGTTAAACGTTTATCCTAATCCGGCAGATAAAGAAATTTCCTTTGTCACTCATCTAGAAGGGGATATTCAGCTATCAGTTATTGATGTGAACGGCAGGCTGGTGATCAGCAAAAATATTTTTGTGTATGAAAATGAAACCATTCAGTTGAATATTGCACAGTTAAATCAGGGGGTTTATTTCCTTGAATTGGTTGGCGAAGAGGGAAAACTAAAATCGCAGTTTGTGATTAACCGATAAGCCCAATCCAAAGCCTTGCACTAAAACCAATGTCACCTCTTTTGGAGATGGCATTGGTCGTTTTAAATATTAATGTACGAAAGATACTTTTCTCGCATTTCCACGAATGCTTAATGAAGCAAAAAGTGAGCATTAGAAAGAATTGGCAGAAGCTCCAATTTATTATGAAACCTGTTAAACTATTCTATATAATCTGACTGGGTCATCTTGCGAAGCCAGGTGGTAGCAGGAAACATTTTATTGGCAATCATGGGAAAGAACTTCTCATTCGGAATTATGCCCGGCACTACCTGCAACCTCCATCCGGTGAACTTTGTTACCATTGAGCATGATTGATGTCAGCAGGTAAGAACCCAATGTTCTTTCTGCCTTGGGCAGTCAATGCTTCTTCCGCCATGAGATCTTTAATTTGAAAATCATGGATCAACCAGTCCCGGGATTAGTTATGCCGGATGGTTTTCAGGATGGTCAGCATCTCCTCCTTCAGGTCATTGGCATAGCTGATGCGTAGTGCATTTTTAAAAACACCGGCATCTTTCCAATACAGTACGCCGGTGCTGACCGACCACACATCATTATAAAATAAAATGCCTACGGTGTCACCATTTTCAGTGAGACTGATGCGATAAGGAAGAACAAGCAGCAGATCGCCCACCGAGATCGAATCGATACTTTCATCAATAAGTGTATCGCCAAAATCAAAATACTGCAAGCCGTTTGAATAGGAATACGTACAATGAAGCCGTGTATCATCCCTCAGCTTATCAAAAGTTCCTCCTTCAAATCCCTGCACATAACCGCCATCATAGTAATCCGGAAACTGAATAGAATAATCCGCCTTCAACTTTTCGGATTTCCAGGCGGGCTGTTGTTGCAGTTCATTGGAATCACTGATGATGACAACATCCTTTTTGCAGGAAGAAAGCAAAAGCAGTAATGGAAGAAGGACGATCAGATTTTTCATCAGTCAGTATTCTGTTGGATAGATTTGTTGAATGGCAGAAGGCCGATTCAACTACAAGACTATGAATGGACGAACAACGCTGCAGGCTGCATTTTTTAAGGTGTTTTTTGAAGGAAGATGATGCGGTCTTAGTGAACAGGTAATCATAACACCGTATTCTTTGGCACCTTCAGTTTCTTCGGGTAGTCTGTATTGTAATTCAGTCCCCTGCTTTCTTTGCGCACCATGGAAGAACGGATAATCAGGTATCCGATATTGATCAGGTTGCGCAGTTCGCACAGCTCCGGAGAAACGATTGTGCGCTGATAAAGCGTCTCTGTTTCATGATAGATCAATTCCAGCCTTGCAAAGGCGCGCTTCAATCGGAGATTGGATCGGACTATACCCACATAATTGCTCATGATATCCTGCACTTCCTGCCGCGTAAAAGTGATCAACACCATTTCTTCCGGGTTAAACGTGCCTTCCGCATTCCAATCCGGAATCTTCTCCCTGAACTGAATTTTTGAAATCTTCTTCACCGCATCGAGATAGGCGCGATGAGAAAACACCATGGCTTCCAGCAGCGAGTTGGATGCTAAACGGTTGGCGCCATGCAGGCCGGTGCAGGCGCATTCGCCGCAGGCATATAAATTTCTGACAGAGCTTCTCCCCCAATCATCTGTTTTGATGCCGCCACATAAATAATGCGCAGCCGGCACGACGGGAATCATATCTTTCATAATATCAATTCCTATGGAAAGACATTTTTCATAGATATTCGGGAAGTGTTCAATGAATTTTTTCTTATCCAGGTGCCGGCAATCCAGCAGCACATAGTCATCTCCCCGTTTTTTCATTTCATTATCAATGGCGCGGGCTACAATGTCGCGCGGCGCCAGCGACTTGCGCTTGTCGTATTTCTGCATGAACTCTTTGCCGTCCAATGTTCTCAGAATGGCGCCAAAGCCACGAATGGCTTCTGTTATCAGGTAGGAAGGATATTCGCCCGGATGGTACAATGCCGTTGGATGAAACTGGTAAAATTCCATATCCTCCACTTTTCCTTTCGCACGATAGAGCATGGCAATGCCATCACCTGTAGCGATGATGGGGTTGGTGGTGTTGCGATAGGCATGTCCGGCGCCTCCGGTGGCGAGCAGCGTGATGCGTGAAAGCAGTGTTTCTGTTCTTTTTGTTTTGGTATTTAAAGCATACACACCATAGCACTCAATGTTTTTTGTCCTGCGCGTTACCTCAATGCCAAGGTGGTGTTGCGTGATGAGGTCGATGGCGAAATAATGCGTGAACATTACGATGTTCGGATGCCGTTGTACCTGTTTCAGCAAGGTGCGTTCGATTTCAAGGCCGGTATTGTCCTTATGATGTAAAACGCGGTGCTGGCTATGCCCGCCTTCCCGGCCGAGATCGTATTCGCCTTCCGCATTCTTATCGAAACGGGCGCCCCAGTCAATCACTTCCTTTACACGCTGCGGGCCTTCCTTCACCACGATCTCAACGATCTTTTTATTACATAATCCGGCACCGGCATCCAGGGTGTCGGCAATATGTTTTTTATAGGAATCTTCTTCAAAGTCCCATACTGCTGCTACACCGCCCTGTGCGTATTTGGTATTCGACTCGTCCTCCGATGCCTTCGTGATAATACAGACCGTTCCGTGTTTCGCCACTTTCAGGGCATACGTCAACCCCGCTATTCCGGAGCCTATGATGAGGAAATCGTATTTTTTCATGACAGCAAAGTAATGACACTTATTTTTTACAGCGGGTTTGGCAACATCATTTCTGTTTATCAACGGAAGCCATAATACTATCCATACACTGCTAATGATCTGGTAAAATGCAATCAATTGAAGCCACCGTTCATATCTGGCTTTCAGCCATGAATGTTGGCCTTGCCACCCTTCAACTGCAAAAGGAAAAACCTGAATTGATGCCCGGTCAAAAAATTCCCTACCCATTCAGCCAATTCACACTTCTTGCTTTCCGCATTCCAAAAGATTGCAGCGATGCCTCTGATTATGATCACGAATACTTCAGCTTTATTAATAGTGGCAATGATTCCGGTCAACGGTAACAAAATAAACCTGAGGATGGATGCCGGTGCCTTGTCGGCGGCACATATACTTACACACGGCATGTTGAAGGAAGGGCCGCCAATACTAAAAAGGATGAACCTGATGAAATAAATGCCGAAGGTTTCCTGCAGAGCAAGCATAATTTGCGAACGCGTCAGCTGGTCGGCTAAAATAATTATGCAAAAACACAATTGATTTTCAACAGGTTGCGAAGGTGAGTTTCAAAATATGTCCCGTTTCGCTTGTTTCTCTCACTTATCCGCCTACCTTTGCGATCCCAATTTTTAACCAGCATTAAAAACCTGACCACGTGAATACGTTAAGTTACCGTACCAAACATGCCAATGATCAGACTGTGAAGCATGATTGGGTTCTGATTGATGCCAATGGACAGACACTCGGCCGTTTGTCAACCAAGATCGCTTCCTTGTTAATAGGCAAGCACAAGCCCTATTTCACTACCCATATCGATTGTGGTGATCATGTAGTGGTAATCAATGCGGAAAAAGTTCGCCTCACCGGTAAAAAGATGACGGATAAGGTACTTGTCACCTATACCGGTTATCCCGGGGGCAAAAGGGAAACCACCCCTGAAAAATTGCTGGTTAAAAAACCTACGTACCTGTTGGAAGAAGCGGTTCGCGGCATGTTGCCGAAAACGCGTCTTGGTCGCGCCATGTTTAGCAAGCTGCATGTGTTTGCCGGAGAAAAACATGATCACGTAGCGCAGAAACCGCAGCCCATAAAATAAATCACTCTCTCACTCATCATTAATCTTTAAACAAGGTGGAAAAAACTAACTCCATAGGCAGAAGAAAAGAAGCCTCGGCCCGCGTGTATATTATGCCCGCTACCGGTGATTCTAAAATTGTGGTGAACGGTAAAGAATATACCGACTATTTCCCGCAACGCATTTTTCAGCAGGTTGTTGAACAGCCCTTTAAATTGCTGGAACTCGACGGCAAGTTCGATGTGATTGTTAATGTATCCGGCGGCGGTGTTAAAGGACAGGCGGAAGCCATTCGACTCGGCATCTCGCGGTCACTCGTTAAGATCAATCCTGAATACAAAGCCACTTTAAAACCGTTGAAGCTGCTCACACGCGATCCGAGAGCGGTGGAACGCAAAAAACCGGGCCGCAAGAAAGCTCGCAAACGCTTCCAGTTCAGCAAACGTTAATCTCATCACCGTACTAAATTCCTAATCCGCATCATGGAACAAATTCAATATAAACAATTGCTTGAAGCAGGTGTACATTTTGGTCACCTGAAGAAAAAATGGAACCCGAAAATGATGCCCTATATCTTTATGGAGCGCAAAGGGATCCACATTATCGACCTGAATAAAACGCTCGAAGCGCTGGAAGAGACGGCGGCTGCCATGCGACAGATTGCGCGAAGCGGTAAAAAGATCCTGTTCGTAGCGACCAAGAAGCAGGCGAAAGAAATTGTAGCGGAAGCGGCGCAGCGGGCAGGCATGCCCTATGTTACGGAGCGCTGGCTGGGTGGCATGCTTACCAATTTTTCTACCATCCGCAAGTCGATTAAGAAGATGCAGGGTATCGAAAAAATGCTGACGGATGGAACGCTGGAGAATATCACCAAGAAGGAACGGCTCCGCCTGATGCGCGATAAGGCCAAGCTGGAAAAGGTACTCGGTGGTATTGCCGGCCTGAACCGTTTGCCTGCTGCCATTTACCTGGTTGACATCATGCATGAACATATCTCCCTGGCAGAAGCCAAGAAACTCAATATTCAAACTATTGGAATGGTGGACACCAACAGCGACCCTACGCAGGTTGACTTTGCTATTCCTGCAAATGATGATGCAACCAAATCCATCGCTATTGTAACCAACTACCTCACGCAGGCGCTGATCGAAGGGCTGGAAGAACGCCAGAAGGATAAGGAAGCACTGGATGCCGCACAGGATGATGACGAAAGTGCAGAATTGCGACGTGAATTCAACATGGGCGAAGACGAGGAAGAACGCGAAAAACGCGGCGGGCCAAAAAGAGGTGGCAGAACGGCTGGCGGTGGCGGAGGAAAAACACCGGCCGGCGGACAAAACAGGCGCCGTGGCCCTGCACGTCCCGCACAACGTCAGCAACGTACCAAGTAACATTCTTTTCCTTACAGCCTGACGGTCATCATGGCCAAAGCGAAGCATGCCATGACGTCGTGAGAAAAGAAAATTCAATTCATCAACCATTTAACTAAAAAACAATGACGGAAATAAAAGCAGCAGACGTAAACAAACTTCGTCAGCAAACCGGCGCGGGCTTAATGGATTGCAAAAAGGCACTCGTTGAATCCGGTGGTGATTTTGAAAAGGCGATAGATTACCTCCGCAAGAAGGGACAAAAAGTGTCAGCGCTCCGCTCCGACCGCGAAGCGAAAGAAGGGGTGGTGATTGCGATAGCCAACAGCTCTATGACACAAGGAGTAGTGCTCAACCTGAGCTGCGAGACGGATTTTGTGGCTAAGAATGATGAGTTTATGGCATTTGCCAATGCAGCAGCCAAGCTTGCCCTTGATAACCAGATTGAATCTGCAGAACAAATGGCCGCACTCCCGTATGAGGGAGTTACAATTGGTGAAAAGGTGATAGAGATGGTGGGTAAGATCGGCGAGAAGATTGAAATACGCCGGGTAGAACGTTTGGAAGGTGCCTGTGTGGTGCCGTACATTCATTCGAATTATAAGTTAGGGGTATTGGTGGCCTTCAATCAGTCTCCTTCCGATGCTGTTACCTCAATCGGAAAGGATTTGGCCATGCAGGTTGCTGCCATGAATCCTGTTTCTGTTGATCAGACTACGGTACCGCAAAATGTGGTGGACCGCGAGCTTGATATTGCGAGAGAGAAGGCTAAAGCGGACGGCAAGCCCGATGCTATGATTGATAAAATTGCCGCCGGCGCACTGCAGAAATATTTCAAAGAGAATACGCTGCTCAGCCAGGAATTTGTAAAGGACAATAAGAAAACGGTGACCGATGTGCTGAAAAGCATCGACAAGGAATTGCGCGTGACGGCCTTTAAGCGGGTATCGCTTTCGAACTAAAAAGCAAAAGGAGAGAATTTGATTCTCTCCTTTTTTATGTTTGCATGGTTCAATTAAGGTAGTTATTGCACAAGTTGAAACCACCTCGCAGTTAAAAGCACCAGTGGGTTTAACCTCTACAGAGAACTGCTTAGGTTTTGCGAAACATTTTATTTTCTCTTAAAAATGAATAGCCCTCAGCAGTTCTTAGTCGTAGCGAAGCGGGATCTTTCTTTATAAAAATCCAGGTTGAAATTCAATCATCCATCGTAACAGGGTTTATGAAATAGATTGACTGCATTATTTGCTTTTCAGTAGCGTCAGGATTCTTAACCGATACAAACCACCGATCCCTTATGATCAAATTCAAACGCATCATGCTAAAGCTCTCCGGCGAATCGCTGATGGGTAAACAGGACTTTGGAATTGATCCTGAAATGACGAACCTCTATGCAAGGGAAATAAAATCTGCGGTGGATGCAGGCATTCAGGTAGCGATTGTGATTGGTGGCGGAAATATTTACCGGGGAATGGATGCAGAAGAAGCCGGCATCGAACGGGCACAAGGAGATTACATGGGCATGCTCGCGACCGTGATGAATGGGATGGCTTTGCAAAGCGTGCTGGAAAAATATGGTATCAAAACGCGGCTGATGTCAGCCATTAAGATGGAACAGATCTGTGAACCGTACATCCGCCGGCGTGCGATCCGGCACCTGGAAAAGGGAAGAGTGGTGATTTTTGGCGCGGGAACAGGTAATCCGTTTTTCACCACGGATACTGCCGCCTCACTTCGTGCAATTGAAACCGGCGCTGAAGTACTCTTAAAGGGAACGCGTGTGGATGGCATTTATACAGCGGATCCCGAGAAAGACCGCACCGCCACCAAATATGAGACACTCACTTTTAACGAGGTGTATGAAAGAAAACTGAATGTGATGGATATGACGGCTTTTACGTTATGCCGTGAAAATAATCTGCCCATCATTGTATTTGACATTAATGTTACCGGTAACCTGCTCCGGCTGCTCCGCGGTGAGCACATTGGTACCACCGTTTCATAATTATCAATTTCAAAGCAGAGGTCGTTCAATGTGATGCCTCCCGCATTTGATTCATCAGCAGCCTTCCGTGGGTTAAACTTTTTACTAATTTGCTGTGTTGGTCGCTTGTCGGTGGGCGGAGTGCAATTTTGCAGCTCTTATTTCGTCAACCGTAGTGTCAATTTTGAATCGCGCAGTTTTAAAATCCTCTTCAATCAATAATGAAAATCGGAATTGTCTGTTATCCAACCTATGGCGGAAGTGGTGTGGTAGCCACAGAGCTGGGCAAAGCGCTTGCACAAAAGGGTCATAAAATTCATTTCATCACCTATCGTTCACCGGCGCGACTCGATTCATTTGTGGAAAATGTTTTCTACCACGAAGTGAGCTTTGCTGATTACCCGTTGTTTGAGCGGGCCCCATACGAAACAGCTCTTTCCAGTAAGATTGTGGATGTGGCCAAATTTGAACAGCTCGACCTGCTGCATGTACATTATGCCATTCCGCATGCGGCCACTGCTTATATGGCCAAGCAGATTTTAAAGACAAAAGGTATTGACCTGCCTTATATCACCACATTACACGGAACAGATATTACGCTGGTTGGAAAAGATCCAACGTATGCGCCTGTCGTTACATTCTCCATCAATCAGTCGGATGGTGTTACCGCAGTTTCCGCCGACCTGAAGGAACAGACCTATAAAAATTTTCAGATCAGTTCGAATATCGAAGTGATTCCCAATTTTGTCGACCTCACCCGTTTTCGCAAAGCGAAAAAGGAACATTTTAAAAAAGCGATTGCGCCCAATGATGAAAAGATACTGATTCACACCTCCAACTTCAGGAAAGTAAAACGAACGCAGGATGTGGTGATGATCTTTGAGAAAGTGCGTGACGTGATACCTTGTAAATTGTTGCTCGTGGGTGATGGGCCGGAGCGGCAGAACCTGGAGATTCTCTGCCGAGACCTGCATATCGCGGAAGACGTTCGCTTTCTTGGCAAGCAGGATCCTGTGGAGGAGTTGCTGGCAGTGAGTGATTTATTTCTGATGCCTTCAGAAACGGAAAGTTTCGGTTTGGCAGCGCTGGAAGCCATGGCCTGCCAGGTGCCGGTGATTGCCACCAATAGCGGCGGTATTCCCGAAATTATGGTGCAGGGCGTAACCGGATTCATGAGCAATGTGGGTGATATAGAAGAGATGGCAAAACATGCGGTCACAATTTTGGCGGACGATGCATTGCACAATCAGTTTAAGATGCAGGCACTGGAGCAGGCCAAGAAGTATGATCTCAAAAAGATATTGCCGCTCTATGAAGCTTACTATGAAAAAGTGCTTCAACAGGCAGCGATTGTTACAGGATAACGATAGGACAACGCGCAGCACTACGTGCCATTGAAAACACCAGCTTAAAACGGTAGGTCGTCCTTCATATCAGGAGGCGGAGCCTGGTTATAGTTGGTGACTTCGCGATCCGGCGGATAATCCGCACCTGAATTTCTTCCGCCTCCGGAAACTGGTTCTACCTTCCATGCTTTCACATCTGTGTACCATTTTCCGTTGTATTCACGCGATTCTATATTGACAGCCACTCTTACTTCATCGCCGGTCTTTAATTGTTTAAGCGCTTCGGCTTTGTCATTCCAGCAGGCGATGCACACTTTCTTAGGAAATTGATCCTGCGTTTCAATCACAAAATTTTGTTTGGTCCAGGGCCCGTTCTGTCCTTGCCCGGTTTGTTCAGGAAGTACCTGTACAAGTTTACCGATGATTTCTAATGCCATGTGAACTGTTCTAAGAAGTTAAAATGAGTGATTTTGTTTCCGCACTTGTATTGTTTAACAGCCTTTTTGACAACAGTTACTGCATTGATTCAGCATACTGAAATGAGGTTCCTGATAAGCAACACAAAACAACCGCTCAAAGATACCGAATATTCGAAGGGATTTTCACTGAATGAAATTTAACCATGCCAATAAAATTGATTACCTCGTGGTGGTTATTCCCACATCTGCCGGATCCGGTCTGCTACGTGTTGAGACGTGGCGCAGCTGAATTCTTCAATTGAAAAATCCGGGCTAATTTCGTATCGTCTATTATAAAATCATAAAATCATGATTACCCGTTTAGTTAAACTGACACTCCAGCCCGATAAGATTGATGATTTCCTGGAGATTTTTAAAGAAGTGAAGCAAACCATTGCCTCCTTTGATGGCTGCCACCATGTAGAATTGTTGCAGGACCTGCATTTTCCACATATTTTTTTCACTTATAGCACCTGGGAGGATGAGCATTTCCTGGATCATTACCGGTTTTCCGATTTCTTTAAAGCCACCTGGACACGTTCAAAGCTTTTGTTTTCTGAAAAGGCGGAAGCCTGGAGTGTGGGACTGATTGAGCGGGCGCAATCGGATCATTTCTAAGCTGCGGTGCAATACTGCGCTGTCAAAGGATAGCAGCACAGATGGAACAAGGAATTTGTTTGCTAAGGCGATATGCAAAAAGGTTTTTTCAATGGGAAATCCGCGATCAATGCAAAAAGGTTCAGGCCCATTGACCCAAACCGATTTTGCAGTGGTGATTTTGAAAATGGTTGTGCTACTGATCCTGTGGTTCCTTCTTTTCAAAAAAGTAGCTGACAATTAAGCCGAGTCCTCCAAAGATAGCGATGGATCCAAAGTAGATGGGAACAGCTTCCCCTTGCATGGTGTGCAGAACGAAGGTCGTCAGCCAATAAGCGATGACCAGTCCAAGGCCCACACCGAGTAAAACCAAACCCCACTTCAGGGACGTAAGCGGGCTGTTGGGCCTTCTCCGGCGAAGGCCGGGATCCATGCCTTTTTCAATCATCGACATACGCTCTTTGTTTTCGAAATAGCGAAGTCCAAAAACCATGGCAAAAACGCCTAAGGGAACTAAAATGGGAATCATTACCGGATCCATAATTACAGAGATTTGAGGTTAAAAAATTTGTTTGCGTTCGTAATGCAACATAGGACTACCGGTTTTGCAGACAGGTTACACTTTCCTTAAAAAAAAAGAAGGCACAGCATTATGCTGGCTGAAAGCCATTTGGGAAGCTAAAAACAGATAACTATATAATGGACAACCCGTTTTATGCTTTGTCAACTACTTTGCCGGTTCAAAACGGAACGTGTTTATCCCGGATTTTTCAGTGGAAAAATCCCGCTTCGCTGCGACTTAGAGCTGCTAAGGGTTTGCTCAATTTGTCAAGAAAAGAAAATGTTTCACAAACCCTAAGCAGCTCTACGTCGGGGTTAAACCCGTTGCCGCTTTGAACTGCAAAATGTGGGTTTATCTTTCAAATAATCAAACCTTTTATGGAACTTTCAGCTGCAGGGTGTAACCTGACCGCCAAAGCTGTTGTCTAATCTTTCAGTGCATGAGAGAGAACCAAACCGATTTAGAACTTATTGACCAGGTGCTGGCAGGAACAGCAGCGGCGTTTGCTGAATTGGTGAACCGTCATCAGCGGTATGTTTTTTCACTGGCCTTGCGATTTACCAAAAGCCGGGAGGATGCAGAAGAAATAGCACAGGATTGTTTTGTGAAAGCGTACCGTTCATTGGCGGCATTTCAGCGTACTTCAAAATTTACGACTTGGTTATATGGTATCGTTTACCACACTTCCATGACGTTTTTGCGGAAGAAGAAACTGAATGTTCTTTCGATTGATGATGAAGCAACGTATCTGCAAGTGGAAGACACGGCCTCCGAAATGAAATCGAGCAGGGTGGAAGAGAAGTCCAGGTCGGAATACCTGGAGAAGGCCATCGCTCTTTTATTGCCGGATGATGCAGTTATCTTAACTTTGTTTTACAAGGGTGAACAATCACTGGAAGAGATTGCCGCAGCCACCGGCTATGAAGCGAATACCGTTAAAGTAAAATTACACCGTGCCCGCCAACGGCTGCGCGATAAACTGGAATTGATTTTAAAACATGAAGTAAAAGACCTGGTAAGATGATGAACTTAGAAGATCGTTTATGGGATTACATGGATGGCCTTTGTTCGCCCGAGGAACGAAATGCGATGGAAAAATTGCTGCAGTCAGACCCTGGCGTAAAAATTAAATACGATGAACTGCTGCTCTTACAGCAGCAACTGAAATCCGTAGAATTAGACGAGCCATCCATGGGATTTAAAAACCGTGTGATGGAACAGGTGCTGGCCGGTCCGCATCCGGTCGCATTAAAGACGAGAGTGGACAACCGTATTATTTACCTGATCGCTGCATTTTTTGTTTTTACTATTGGCGGCATGCTTGCCTACACGATTTATAGTATGGACTGGAGCAATGCTCAAAGTTTTGACTTGCCCAAAATGCAACTACCTGTGGTGAACTGGTCGTTTTTGGAGAACCCCGCGTTCACATTATTTTTTCTGTCGATGAATGTAGTGCTCGGACTATTGCTGATTGATAAGATGGTGACTACAAGAAGAAGGCATACAGCAGAGAAAGGGTAAGCGGATATTTTAGTCCCGTATTTTTCGCGTGAACAACCGGTCTTTATTTCGTCCAGCGTTTCACATCCAGGTAGTCAAGATAATATTTGATGCGGATGGAGAAGTTATTGTTGCGGGGAAAATCAAAAGTATGCCCGAGGTTTTTGATATAACTTAAGGTTGCCTGGTCATCTAAGCCAATGATGGAGTTTTTCCAGACTATATTGATTTCACTGCCTGGGAGAAACCACCAGGTGAAGTTCAGATCAATGTTCCATGCATTAAAATTATAGTCGTTGCCGGTATTGTAACTGCTGGGGCCCAATGTCCCATCCTGTTCCAGTATATAGAATTGATCGTACGTTCCTTTTTGCGAATAATACCTGAATTTTAAGCCCACCGACATATTACTGTTGAAGATATAATTGCATTTAAGGTTGGTATCATATTCTTTAATGTCTCTTCGGCCGAAAATAATATTGCCGGAAGAATCTACATCCACATACCCCACATCATTGTAATACAGATGTGTTTCGTTTTGCGGGACCAGCAGCACCTTGTCGCCGATACGGATGCGGGGCGTTACCTGCCAGCGGTATTTTATCCGGCCGGGCTCATTCCAGATGGCGGGACCTCCTTCCAGGTCCAGTGCCAGGTGCTTTCTGTAATCGGTACTGATGCCACCTCCCAGCTCATAAATGGCAGGTATCGCATAATACCGGTCTTCCTCCCGTGGTTCATAATAGTCGTGTTCACCAAAGGGCGCAACGAAGTAATAGGTGAAGAAGGCAAAGTATTTCCTGGCAAGCATAAATGTGCTGCCATTAAAGGAGGTTTCCGTGTAGGCACCATCGCTGTTGCGGAAGTTATAAGCCAGGTTATTTTCGGAATGTAGCTCCAGAAACTTACCGAATGGCTTGTAGATGTCATAGCGGAAATAGGCTTCTTCGGTATTCTGATTCCTGATGGTGAGGTAGCCGAGGTCGTTGGGATCAAAGTCTTTACTGATAGCGACATGAGAAAGATCATAGGTGAAGTTGCCGGATATCTTTTTGAATGCGAGTCGATAAAGGTACCCGTTGCTGAAATCAATATCGCTGCCGGAATTACTTTTATTCATCAGCGTGCTGACGGCAAGGTATCCGAATCCGGCATAATGTTGTTTTTTGTCGGCGATGAACGTCATCACATTCGCGACATTGGCATCTCGGCCATTTGCATCGCGTATAACATTGGTATTGGTAAAGGTGAGGTAACTGTTATTCTTCAGCCCCTGGTCCAACACCAGCACATTATAATTCGTAAGCGGATCAAACAACACTTCTTTTGTTTCCCCGTCACTGCCAGAGCCTGTAGCATACGTGTTGCCGGTAATTGCATTGAATACGCCGATTCCCAAACCGTGCCTGTTTCGTCCCGATATCTTGGTGGCATTCAAAAGGCGTGTATTGATTGGCGGGTTTTCTACCGTTACCGATGTGTCGCCATGAGTAGCATAATAGTCGGAGGTAAAACCAATGCGCCTGGAATAAAACAACTCGGCTTTAGTAAACAATTCGGTTCCTTCCGTAAAGAAAGAACGGTTTTCATCATACTGTACTTCCAGGGCCGACAGGTTATAGATAATGTTGTCGGATTGCACCTGTCCGAAATCGGGGATCAGCGTGGCATCGAGTGTGAAGCTTTCGTTGATGCCCCATTTCAGATCCATACCACCTTTAAAATCCAGGGAGCTGTTGGAGATATTGTTGAGTTTATCATTGTAAAAATTGGTGTACAATGTGGCATAAGGTGATAGCGAAAGGCGTAAGGGCGGTTCAATAGCCGATACGCCTGTGAGCGGCTGAAACTGTGAAACAATGCCATTTTCTTCAGGATTAATAGCTGCGGAATGATATTCATAACGGTTGCTGCGAACGATGCGGTAAAAATCTATGGTCCAGTCCTGCTCATTCACTTTTGGAAAGCGTAATGCTGAATAGGGAATTTTCATTTCAGCGTACCAGCCATCATCAGCAATGAACACTTTACTGTCCCAAACCGCATCCCATGAAAAGTCATCATTGCTATTCAAGATCAGTTTGAAATCGCCCTGCACATTTCGTGGCGTGACGCCAAAGCCCAGCGCATTCTGCCCGTCATGGTAGGTATCAAAAGCAAAGGCAAGTGCATCAGACGATTCAAAGATATCATCGCGTTGCGTAAGCTGCATCCAGATGCTGTCGGGCTTCATGAAGCATTTGGCGGCAATGTATATAGCATCGTTATCATACACCACGATAACCATTGTGCGGTTTTTTGCCGGGTTGCCGAAAGCCGGTACAGCCTCCACAAAATCAGTAAACGGCACCCCTGCTTTCCAGCAATCATCCGTCAATAACCCGTCAATTTTCGGTGCGATTTCAATACGGGTGGCAACAATAGGTTTTCTTTCCTGTGCTTTGAGCACAGTCATCAACAGCGATGATAGTGCTGTGAAAAGCAGAGCGATTTTTTTCAGGGCCATTGAGGAGGTTACAAAGTTAATTTTTTGGAAGGAAGTATGATGCGGTGACCAGGGATGATGGCGGATAAGTCGCTAGCAGCAGCAGATTGATCTGCAAGCCGACAGGCAGAGCGTTGACAACAGGATGCAACATGTGGAAACCGCTTTACATTATGGCATAATCGATGTAAATTCATGCGGCCCGGCGGATGTAGTTAAAAGGTAAAAGCGGCATTAGTATAACCGTTCACAACCTTTCAGCATAATAAATCGGCGAAGTAATATTTTTGCCAGGCCATGAAGCGCTCCCCTATCCGTACCTTCCTGCTGCTCGGACTTATTTCCATCAGCGGTGCGCTCATCACGCAGCTGTTCTGGCTGCAAAAGGCCATGAAAGCCAAAGGAGATAACTTCGACAGTAATGTTGTGCTCTCCCTTCGCCGTGTGGCGGAACACCTCGATATTTCTTCCACCAATCCCATTATCACGCTGGAAGTAGTGCGTAAAATTTCTGACCGTACTTTTCAGTTGTCGGTCAATGACAAGGTGGATTGCAATGTGCTGGAATATTATCTCCGCACAGAACTCTCTTATCCCAGCCTTGATATTGACTTCAGCTACCAGATACATGAGGCAGAGTCGGATAAAATGGTATTCAGCAAAGAGGTTGACCTGAAGGATCAGAAGAGCTTATATGCGGTCAGCACCGACCTGCCGGTTTTCTCAAACGGCTCCTACAATGTGATCGTCTATTTTCCCACACGCGCAACCTATATCGGCGTAAAGATGACTATCTGGATATTCTCTTCTTTTATCTTGCTGGTAGTCACCTGCTTTTTTGTCTATACTATCTTCATCATCCTCCGTCAATTCCGGTTAGTGGAAATGCAAAAGGATTTTGTGAACAATATGGCGCATGAATTTAAAACACCCATCTCCACGATCGCCGTATCAGCGGAAACAATCAGTAAACCGGATATCATTGAGCGACCGGAGCGGCTTTACAGTTATGCGAATATTATTAAAAATGAAACCAACCGGCTGAGTAACCAGGTTGACCGGTTACTGCAAATCGCTAAAATGGAAAGCGACAAAATTGATTTGCATGAAGAAAAAACAGATCTCCATGAACTGATTCGTGAATTGCTGCCCAATCTTAGCATCAGGGCTGATGAACAGCAGGGCAGGCTCAACCTGCGGCTCGATGCCCAGCATCATCTTATCATGGCCGACCGTGTTCACCTCATCAATATCCTGTACAGCCTGGTGGATAATGCGCTTAAATACACGGAGCGTATACCTTCCATTGAGATTCACACCTGGACGGAAGGCGGCGACCTTTTCCTGTCGGTGAAAGACAATGGAATCGGCATTGCCGAAGAGCACCGGCGAAAAATATTCGATAAATTTTTTCGGGTACCTACCGGGAATATACACAACGTGAAAGGATTCGGTCTGGG
>JBGAWA010000181.1:0-2099 GCA_044227805.1 Chitinophagales bacterium
CAGTTTGGAGAAAATAGCACGTGTTGGTTTAACCTTCACATCCTGCGTTTCAGAAATCTCATCCAGGTATTGATAGTCCTGCTTCGAAAGGTAGATCGATTGAAGGTGGATGTTGAACACTCTCACGATGCCGGCGTCTGTTTTCAGGTCGGCATAGCTGCAGGAGTTTTGCGTCTTGTTATCGAACGTAATGGTACCGTGTCCAATCACCGGAAACCTGCTGAAAATGGCGGTGCCGAAAGACCTTCCGCCTTTTCCGGTTTTCTTTTTTTCGAAATGGTAATAGGATAACCCGGTTGTTGTTGAAAGCTGCCGGATGGTGTTGAATGTTCCGGTATCGTTGTGATAAAACTCCTGCAGGCAGGCAATGTCAGGATGTTCTCGCCTGATCATTTCCATCATTCCCTGCAAGGCATCCTGTTCCTTGCTCCAGTGATAGACATCAAAGTTGCGCACATTGTAACTCATCACACGCAATCCTTTAGCGGATTTTGAAGCCGCCTGATCCGGAAAATGCAAGGCGCCATAGCTCTTCAGTACCGGCAGCGTGAGCAGGATGGCCAGCATGGAAATCATCGTATATTTTAACCTCACCACCATCCAAAAGAGAAGGAAGAAAATATTAATAGTGAAAAACAACAGATAGAGTAATCCAAAAAACGAAAGGAACCACCACTCGGCGGGGTTCAGATAAATACTCCACCCGCCGGCAATGAGGGCAATGGCCGCCAGGATATTGAGGAAGGCGAAGACTTGTTTTAAAAAGGTCAATCAGGAAACAGGAAGGTTTAGTGTAAAATCAGCTTTCATGACTGACAAGAAACAAAAATTCTTTTTCTTCTTTCGTAAGTGATTCATAACCCGACGCCGCAATTTTATCAAGGATGTTATCAAGCTTTTCCTGACTCGAAAGCGATTGCGTTGATTTGTCTGAAGCTTTCCTGCCTCTTTTTTCTTTTGTGCGATAGGTTACCTTCAACGAAGGTTTGGCTGAAAACAGATTCGTCACCCGGTCAATGCACCAGCTGATGCCAGTGGATAAATCTCTTCCTTGTTGCAGCTGGCGGATGAATACAAATCCGAAAAGCGCACCGCCAAGATGCGCGATATGTCCACCGGCGTTGAAAGATGGAATGCTCACAAGGTCTAATAGCAGGGTAAATAGCGCTATCCATTTTATTCGGACAAGTCCGAAAAACATCAGCATCAGCCTGTAATCAGGAACTAATGTGGCCGCAGCAATCATAATGGCCATCACACTGGCTGATGCGCCCCAGGCCCTTGCATCAGCCACGGAGGCGGCAAACACCGGAAAGATCTGATAACTGATAATGAACAGGATTACGCCACACAATCCACCTGCTACATACAGCGGCAGAATTTTCCGGTTGCCGAGAAATTCAGTCAGGATATTTCCAAACCAGTATAGCACCAGCATATTAAACAGCAGGTGCATCACTTCTCCCTGTGTAAACAGCGAGGTGATCAGGGTCCATGGTTGGCGCCATAGCAAGCTAAGGTCGGAAGGTACGCCCAGGTAATCCGCATAGTAATACGTGGCAAGACCATTGCCCGACAGCCAGAAAGCAAGTTGCAGCAGATTTATGGCCAGGAAGACGATCGCATTAATGGCAATCAGCTGCGTCACTATCCGGTCCTTCCGTAATAGTGTTTGTTTTAGTTCGTGCCACAGCGTATTGTTACTCATTAATAGAAGTCTTGACGATTATTTTTGTTCCACAAGCGAATCAGGATAAAGCCGAACAGCATGCCTCCAATATGTGCGAAGTGTGCCACCCCGCTTTGTGCGCCTGAAAAACCTGCATACAATTCAAATAAACCGTAAAAAATTACAAAATATTTTGCTTTGATAGGCAACGGAGGAAACAACAGGTATAAATAGGTGTTGGGAAACAGCATGCCAAAGCCAAGCAGCAGGCCAAACACGGCACCCGATGCGCCTACCACGGGAATACCGGCAAATATACTCAGGAGGCTGCCGGCCATTTCAACAGACTGGCTGATGTAACCCGTATCGGAGGGATTTTGTTTCCATGCAGCGATAAACTGATCCACCATATTCATGTTGAGCAGGTGAT
>JBGAWA010000092.1:0-17634 GCA_044227805.1 Chitinophagales bacterium
ACATCCTGGTAATTCTAATAGCCACGAAGTAACCTATCAAGGAAGAGAATGACATTATCCTTCTTTTTACAGGCCAGCATAGCAAGGTACTGAAACCCAAATCAGCATATCCGGATCTCCCTGATCAAAATTCCTGGTTCAGCAGGAGTAAGAATCTCCTCTAATATGTTATAGACGGATGAGGAATGTTTATCATATTCTGCCTATTTTTCACGGAGTGCTTCAATCATAAACTTCCCTGATGAAAAATTATCTGCTTACCCTAAATACACTCGTGTGGATGACAGCTGTTGCATGGTCACAGTCAAATGATATAGGCGCCGGCATCAGCCTGCAGTTTGACGGCAATGCGGCTAACTATGTGGCGTTAGGAGATGTGTACAACACCCTTACTTTTCCATTTTTGTTCGAGGCATGGATCAAACCGGCTGACTATAATGCCGGCGCCATCTTTTCAACCGACAATGATGCTTTGGCGGAAAACGGATTGAGCGTGCTGCTCAACACTTCCGGAAACCTGCAGGTGGAATTTGGTAACGGCCAGGGAAGCGGAACGGCGTATAAAAGAGGTTATACCACTGTTACCACACTGCCACTAAACAGCTGGACACAAATCGCCATTAGCTGCAAGTCCGAAACAGAGATGACGATCTATATCAATGGTGTTTCAAAAAGTTTCGTACCAACCAATGGCAGTTCCACCGCTACGGTAATCAGTCATTCAGCTTCCCCTGCCGCCATCGGCAAACTGGTCACTCCGGCCGGTACCGTTGCCTTTAAAGGTGAAATGGATGAGATCCGCCTCTGGAAAAAATCCCGTTCGCAGTTTCAGATCCGTAATAATGTATGCGTAAAGTTCAGTACCCTTTCAACGGATATGATTGGCTACTGGACGGTGGATGAATCTTACAGCAGCAGTACCGTAGCAGACAAAACTTCCACCCCCGAAAACGGAACCATCACCGGAACAGTGGCGAGAGTGATTTCAGGGGCGGCCATCGGTGATGCGGCTACCGTCAAGTTCACCAATAACTGGTTTGAAGTGAAAGTAACGCTGCTGTCACCATCAGGCGATAAGATGCTGACACAGGATATTTCAGGCGATGGAATTTTTGTTTACAGGATTGACGCTCCGCCGGTTATTGGCGACGGGCTTGGAAATCATCCTGCTTATTACTACGGCGTATTTTGTGTAAAAGGCGACGGGCCGGCGGGTTATAACGTACGGTATAAATATTCGGGGAATAATGGTGTTACCGCTCCTTCCAACGAACTGCAAATCCGTTTCATGGGAAAAAAGGATGATCCCGATTTACCATGGAATGATTTAGACGGAATTATTGACACGGCCACCAACTGGATCACCAAACACGATGGCAACAGTCTGCGTGGTGAATATACTTTTGATATTCCGGATGCAGAGAAGGAAACCGGACCCATTAACCAAACCGGCCTTACACTTAACCTGTTTCCCAATCCTGTGGCTGCTCAGTTACAACTTGACATTGCCGCAAGAGCATCGGCCATCAGGGTAATAAAAATTGTAAATGCTTCGGGCAGCGTGGTAAGGGTGATCAGTCATCCTGATACCACATCACTTGCGATCGACATAGCGGGATTGGAAAACGGAACCTACTTCGTCAATGTCAACACCACGGAAGGAAGTGTGACGGGGAAGTTCGTAGTGCTGCATTGAACCCCTGTTTTTATTAAAAGGGCTGCAACCATTTTATTGATGGCCATACATCAATGTCCGGAAGTAATTGCTTAACAACCTGTTTTCCGGGTCTGCCTGTTCACGGCCCTTTTTAAATTGCTCCCATTTATCACCAAAGGCTTTTTCCACCTGTAATTTTGAAAGCACCTTTGTTTGATTGAAGGTACATTTACCGCCGTGCTGCACGGCAAACTCATTGTAAGCGAAGCAGAATTCATCCCAGTCTTTCATTAACTGCGCGTTGGTAGTAACAGGCCGCAAAGGGTCAAGCGTCATGCGTTCTTCGTCGAAGGAGGGTGATAGTAAGGCCTTCTTCTCCACCCTGATCCGGTAACAGGCCATCAGTCCCTTCTCATCGAATCGCGGATGATCGCTTTTATATTTTTTAAGGAATTCCATAAACGCAGGCAGCACCACCGTGGGGAAGGTGGCTGTGGGGTATGCCCAGAAATGAAAATCCCAGCGCCACTTGTACTTGTAGGAGTAGTCAATGGGCTTCAGATTTTTAAAGGTTCTGCGTCCTTTGCGGAAGGAAATCTTCATGAAGCCAAATCCGGCCATGGCTACCTTGCGCACATTGCCCGACCACCAGTTGGTTTCCACCGCGCCCATGATCGGGTTGAAGTATTTGAATACATTCTGATCGAGCTTGTTGTAAATATTTTCAATAAATCCGGGTGTCTCTTCCTTTGTGCTGAAGTTGCGTGTTTCAAAAATGAATTTACCGGTAGTCGCGTTCATCAGTCCAAAGATGCCATCATTGTCCGCCAGCGTCTTACGATAGGTAGCTTCCCAGTTCTTGTCATGCACATGGCTGCTTACATAATTCTGAATCACCAGCTTCATCGGCAAAACATCGAGGGTGACTTCATAGATGATACAAAACAATCCATGGCCTGAAGTCATCAGCTCCCAGCCGGCATCACCCCGCTGCATACTGCGGTTGTTTCCGGCCGCATCAATGAACCGTATGCCTTTGATCATGCCGGTTGCTATACCGGAACTTTGACCAATGGCAGCATCCTTCAGGCAACAACAAGCTACGCTGCCGATGGTCGCATTACCTATTTCAGGTGTAAAGGGCAACTGCATTTTTCGTGCGGATAGAAACCGGTGAATCTCGTAGAGTTGCCGGCCGGCCCCAACGGTAATTTCATTTCCATTCGGCTCAGGCAGACTGAGAAATTTTTTCATATACACGGCAGTGCCGCCATTTACCACATTGCATCCGCTGTTGGAATGGCCGGAACCAATGGCGACCACCGGTGATGGAAATTTTTCTTTATTGCGAATAATTTCCTGGAGGTCTTCGGCACTTTCAGGTATGGCATATACGGCAGGACTGCTTTTGTATTGCCGCGACCAATTGGTAAATTCAATTTGCCTGGTTTCCATAGGTAGGAATTAAGGACAGACAAGATAAAGATTTTTATGCATGTAAAACTCGCTTCACAGGAGATGGCGGGACGCAGCCGGATTTGTGCCAAGAAAAATCCGGCATCCCTTCGATTTATCTAAAGCGGATGATGATGCATGAAACGGTCACTTGCTTTTGTGCCGCCTGCTCACCGGTGTAAAAATCAACCGCAAGGTGGAGTCGTTGGAAAAATAGGAGATAAGCCAGTCCACAAATACAAATATTTTATTCTTCATGCCCATTAATAATAACAGATGCAGTCCCATCCAGACAAACCAGGCAAAAAATCCCTGGAAATGCATGAATGACAGATCAACAACTGCTTTGTGCTTTCCGATAGTTGCCATCGACCCTTTGTCTTTATATTCATAGGGTGCGAGGGGCTGAGATTTCAGTATGCGCTTGAAATTTTTCGACAACAGCTTCGCCTGGCTTAGTGCGACATTGGCCACCTGCGGATGTGCCTGCGGATATTTTTCAGTGGTCATGAAAGCAATGTCGCCGATTGCATAAATATTATGACAACCTTCCACCAGGTTAAAACGGTTTACTTTTAAACGGTTCCCCCGCACGATGGCAGCGGGCGGAATACCCTCTATAACATTGCCACGAATCCCGGCCGCCCAGATCACTGTATTGGACGCTATGAAACTGCCATCTTCCAGCAATACTTTTTTTCCGTCATAATCTTTCACGCGGGTATTAACCATCACCTTCACGCCCAGTTCTTCGAGGTATTGTTTTGATTTGGAAGAAGACTGTTCACTCATGTTACCGAGGGTCTTTCCGGAACCTTCCAGTAACATGACGTTCATCTTGCTGAAATCCAGTTCGGGATAGTCCTTGGGGAAAACATGGCGTTTCATCTCAGCAAAAGCCCCTGAAAGTTCAACCCCTGTTGGCCCTCCGCCAACGATCACCACATTCATCAGTCCTGTGCGATCATCATCATCTGCCACCAGCGCATCTTCAAAATTCTGTAACACATGCTGTCGTATGTTGATGGCTTCAGAAGTGGACTTCATCGGGTAGGTCCATGTTTCGAGGTTTTTATTGCCAAAAAAGTTGGTGGTCACCCCTGTCGCCACCACCAGAAAATCGTAACGGAGTTCGCCGATAGTGGTGAGGACACAATTCTTTTCCGGCATCACCACTAAAACTTCCGCATAACGAATCCTCACATTCTTCGAATGATGAAATATGCCTCGTAAAGGGAATGAAATACTTGATGGCTCCAGTCCCGCTGTAGCAACCTGGTAAAACAACGGCTGAAACTGATGGTGATTGAGTTTATCAATCAGCAGAATTTCGAAGCGAGTGTTGTTGAGACATTCCGCCAGCTTTAGCCCTCCAAATCCGCCGCCGATGATGATGATACGTTTCATTAGTTAAATGTAGGTTGTTAATAGATAGCAACCGGTGAAGCATGAAAGGAAAGGGCAAAAGTAATGATGGCAGGGCACAGAATCAGGCAGTATTATTTTAACATTTAATCGCCCGTCATGATAAAATTGCCGGCGTTTCTACCGGTAATACCACCATGGCGGGTGATCCGATTTATCAGCGCGGAAATACTAAAATTAAAATTTGGGCGTCTATAGACATTCGTGTTGAAAAATTACCTCACGCCCCTGTAACCAAAGGACAGATAAAGAAACTTGATTACTCCAACATTTGTTTTTCAGGCCTTGTTTCGCAGGCTGGAAAAAAATCCTGATGATGCTATCCTTCCCAGGATGCTGAAAGAGTTAGCAGCTTTTGGTATCAAACAATTACGTTGCTGCATTTTTCCGGCTTTCATCTTTTTAGCCTTATTGTTATCACAAAAAATTCAAGTGCCGTTTTTGTTTCGTTATGATCTGCTGCTGTTGTTGTGCATAGGTATGCAGGCTGCCATGTTTTTTACAGGGATGGAAACGAAGGATGAACTGCTGGTGATTACCTTGTTTCACCTGATTGGTCTGACCATGGAAATTTACAAGATACACATGGGTTCCTGGTCTTACCCTGAAGAAGGCTGGACCAAAGTATGGGGTGTACCCTTGTACAGCGGCTTTATGTATGCAAGTGTGGCCAGTTATATTTGCCAGGCATGGCGAACGTTTCAGTTAAAAATAACAGGCTGGCCGGGAACGGCAACGGCTGTTATTTCCTGCATCGTCATTTACGTCAACTTTTTCACCCATCATTTCTTCTATGATCTGAGATTGGTAATCATTGCGTGGTTGCTGGTGGCATTTTATAAGACCACCGTATATTTTCATACCAACGGGCACATCCGTCAAATGCCCATGGTTGCATCCTTCCTGCTGATTGGTTTCTTTGTATGGATGGCAGAAAACATGGCCACTTTTTTAGGTGCCTGGAAATATGCTTATCAGCATGCAGGCTGGCACATGGTGACCGCCGGAAAAATCACATCGTGGTTTCTGATGATTGTGATCAGTATTATTATTGTGATCGAACTGAAGTTCCTTAAACAAAAAAGGAAGGGACGGCCGGTTGGTAAAGGAGAGGTTGCTTATTCGCAGGGAGAATGAAAAAAGATCGCACATACCGGCAAGCTGTCACCTAAAAATCCAGTCTAAAATTTATAGCCTATTGTAAAGTATAAAGTGGTAAAAGCACTTTTCACATCAGAATAACCCGACATAGCATTTGAAAATTCCAATTGCACATCACCGGAAACATCTTTCCATTGCAAGCCCGCTCCGAACAACAGACCCTGTTCATAATTTCTGAAATATTGCAGGAAGTTGCTGGTGATACCTGCTGTGTCTGTTTCCATGTTTTCGGATTTGATCGCCAGGCCATTGGTTATACCGGCTTCCAGGAATGGCTGCACAGCGGACTTCGTGAACTGGTACCTTGCCATCGTTCCCAGTTTTACATAGATGAGATCCATCTTGACCGGCCGCTGTTCTTGAAACGGAGCTGTTCCTGAAACACCTGTCGTAGTAAAGTTCCGGATCAGCAACTCATTGTAGAAGCCCCATCCATTGCCGGTGCGTGGCAGAACGGCATTAAGCGAAAGGCCCATTGCATATCCAAGGCTGTTGTCAAACTGCGAATTGCCTACATACGTATTGGTGGAGCTTTTAAACTTCAACCCTGAATAATTAATGCCGGCATGCGCCCGCAGCTCCAGCCGCCAGGATTCCCTTTCCTCCCGGTAGCCCTTATTGGAACCTTTGCACTGATTGTACTCAATCACCAGTTTCATGATGTCGTTCTTTGAATAGGAAATAGGCCGGGCAACAATGCCTGTTGCAATAGCAGGACAGTCCGCCATGAGGTTAGTCAGTTGCTCCTTGTAAATCTGGTTTGCCATGATGGCACGTCTGGTGATTTCATTCCTGTAGTCAGCTACTACTCTTTCATCCAGGTAATACTTTTTATACTTGAGTTCAGAAATTACACCACCGTCCTTTTGAATAAACAGATGCACCCTGTCATTCATATCCCGGGCATAATACAAACTGATTTTACCCATGACGATTGACCGGATAAACAGGTAAACGCGGAGAGTATCCGGAAAAGGATTATAGTCCAGGTGGTCATCGAGCAGTGAGCTGGGATCTATATCGCCCACAAAACTAAAATACCAGTCACCATCTTTGACGCGAAAAGAATGAATGAGCAGCGGAGAATAGGTATGTACCTTTTCGCCTGCCGATTTTTTGAACAGCACCTTCACCGGTGCCTTCACCCAATTCTCAACGCCGATCAGCCCGTGCAACGTGTCTCCATTGTTCAGTAAAACATAGCCGGGAGAAAATTTCTGCGCGACGGCGGAAGCGGACAACAGTACAAGCAATAAGATGAAAGCAGTTTTCCGCAGTAATATTTTCCGTGTCGTCACAACAACATGCTCTTCTGCTGCATGGGAGGGAGACGCCTGGCAATTACCATCAAAAGGCGTAAGGTGCCTGTTCAGCTGTGTTATTATGATAACCACTTTATGCGGGTTTATGATTTCCTCCGGAACGATAAGCAGTTCACCTTTGTCTGAATACTTTGCCTGGCACCAACTCCATTTCAGTTGCAAACAACATGCTGCGGTCATTATCATGCTGGTTCCACTTTAATAATGTCTGCACCTGCGGATGAAGGATGCCTTCAAATGACAGCACATTATTGGTCATGATCTTTACAGGTTTCGCGAAATCAAACTGGTCCGTTGACAACAGCAATTTATAACTGGTAACATTCCGGGTCAACACTTCTATTGTATTCTCCTTTGCGGTTACATCAATGATTGCCGGCAAACTATCGCGCCGGAAAGCCGTTACATAATGGCCATCAGCAATCACTTCATTATAATCATTCAGTGAAAGCGCATTGCTCGGTGATTTTCCAATACCGGTGATAATTATCCAGTGATTCCTGTTAAAGATCGTTGTGTTTTCGGTTTGCCAGATCAAATGCGGAGGATAGGGATTGCGCTGATGCCGTACCATAAACCGGTCGATGCTATCCTTAAATTGCGGTATCCATCGCAGGGTATGGTCGCAACTGTCAATCATTAAAAAAGTAACGGAATCATTCAACCGGAGAATTTCATTGATGTATGGCAACACCACTGACGGAGGAAAAGTCTGATCCAGCTTTCCGTTTTCGATAAACATCGGTTTGTTGCGGAAATTATTAAAGTACACCTGCTTGGTTCCAAGCACCTTTAATGAAGCGCAACTTCCGATGTAGGGCAAAAAGCAACTGTAAGGTGTTACATCATAATTGGCGAAAGCGAAGGTACCGGTTCCGCCATCAGAAAACCCACCGAGCGAAACCTGGTTTTCATCAATATTGTACAACTGCTTTACGCTATCCAGCAAATGCATTACATTTTCATATTGGATCTTATAATACCACCGGGCAGCGAAATAACCGGATGGGTATATCCGTATTTCCTCCACTTCCTTATACGCTGTCAGGGTAGTGTCAATAAACCGGAAAACATTGTACGCATCCTTGTGAGATATGTCACCATGCAACACCACCCGCACCGGCCATTTTTTCTCCGGTGTGTAGTCATACGGAACAAATAGCAGGGTGAATAACTGTATTCCCTCCGGCGTCACGCGGTCCCAGGTAAGAAATCCCTTGCTTACATTTTTCGCATAGCTTCTTCCCTGTTTCAAAAAATGTTCAACCTCATCATAGGGTACTTTTGACTTCACGATGGCTCTAGCCGCCTTTTGCTGCACGGCATGATTTGCATTCCAATAGTCTTTTTGCAAATCGGCTGACAGTTGTGCCAGAACAATGGGTGATGAAAAAAAACACAAAGTGCCGAACATCCATATCAAAACAGATGCATAGGGCGAATGGCATGTGCGGTATCCTTTCATGGCTGCGCCAGGTGACAGATTGAAAATACGGCGGATTATTGAATCAAACAGAATACATCAGGTCAGTTTGAATTTTTTACCAATCAATGACTGCAGCAATGTCCTCAGATTTTATACCCGGAATCCACGTCGTACTGAGACATAAAACAGCTAAGGGCTTGCTCATTTTTTAAAAATGATTCGCAAACCCTTAGCAGTGCTGCGTCGGTGTTGACCCGCTTTTTGTTTCCCTGCGCAAAAAGCGGGATAAAAATTACTTGTTAAGGAAACTATTTCGCCACACCCTTTTTCCGGCCTGAAAAAACCACAAGTAACAACATCAGGCCCATTCCAATCATCATCCATTGCCCTGGCCGACCGGCATCGTTATCATCTGAATCATCGGTAAAGGGTACATTGAAGGCGCCTTGTCTGATCTGATTCGGATCTTTCTGCGGAACGCGGTAGTTTGTGGTATCAACCGGAATTTTCCTGGTGGGCGGAACAACCGTTTTGCGATACGCCGGTGTCCCTTCCGGTGAAAAATTGAAATTGCTGATATACGCATTGTAGGGTGCTGTTTCCCATCCTGTAAGCATCGCCAATTGCTGCAGCTCTCTCGTGCGGCGCTGATGAACCTCCTGCAGGTACCTCTTGCCTTCGGCACAGGTAAATTCACCATACGCCGGATGCGTGATGATGTACCTTGCCTGGAAATTCTCTTTATTCGGCGTTTCCTGGAATTGCAGATCCTGCGGAAAATTTTTACGATCATAGGTTACGTGCAAGCGCGTAAAAAATACATTCCCATTGTAGCCATAGTGATATTGTTGTACCCAATCTACTCCTGCCGTCATGAAATCCTGCAGCATGGGTGGCGCACCGGTACAAGGATCACAAAATTGTGTTACACTGCTGCTCACATCCCAGGCATACTCAAGATATACATTGGCCGTTCCCTGTTCACGGCGGTTTTTCCGGTAGGTATCAACATAAAACTGTCCGAAATACTGCTGAACAAACTCCGGTACATTTTTATCGGTGGGTACCTTCACTGTTCTGTAGTTGGTAGTTTCCACACGGCCATCATGGGTGAAAGCATAAATGATCATATCCTGCGAACCCTTAGCATTAGCCATTCCCAGCCGGATGGGCAACATGAACTTGGGTGAGTTGAAAGATATCTGCAGCGGACTTAAAAATGAGGTGCCTTTCTTCTTCAGCGCTTCCATGTTTACCTTCACTACAAAAAATTTCATGCCGCTGCTGATATAAGGTTGCAGCACTTCTCTTGCGCCATCCGGTATTTTATATCCATTGTCGGTAAGCCATCTTTCAAGGCCTGATGATTCCTTGGCCGACAACAGCAACACGTCATACTCATCTACGGTATATCGGGCTTCAATCTGCACGTGGTAACTGTCGCCCGACATTTTGCTCACCGCTTCGGAACGGCTTTCAGCCATAGGCACCATCACCTGATCAAGTTCATCAGCAATCTGCTGCCCGCATGGATTCACATCATAATATTCCACCAGCCTCGGTCCTGAATAAGCGTCCAGCGTGGCGAATATCTGCGAAGAAACCGTCTTGATTTCATCTCGCTGTAACACAACAGGCACAGGCACTACCATGGCGAAATCTCTCACATCTCCTTCAAAATCGCTTGACATCGTGATAGTGGAGCGGTCACCTTCGCGCACTAGAATTACTTGTGAAGTTTTATTAAACAGAGCGGCATCTGCCTTGGCGACATAAAACCCGCAGAATGCTGCCGCGCTGTATGGCCCGCACAGCAGCATTGCGGCGGTCAACACTGCGACAACAGGCGTATTTAATACTATTGATTTCATTTTTGCAGCAACTGCCAATTGACTTTTAATCAGCTTTTTCATAACCAGGAAAATTTAGTGTGAGGAAAAAATTTATTGAACAGAACCGTTAACGGGGAAAGCATCAACAAAGCCCAGAGGGGTGCACCATTCACAAACTGGAAGGCACTGAGATAGAAAGACAAGGCGGCTACCAGGGTAGCCCAGATGATACGCGCCACTGGATGAGAGGGCGTGGAAACCGGATCTGTAATCATGAAGAAGGTGAATAGCAACAATGTGCCACTGGTGAACTGATGCATGAACACGTCAGCGGACCAACCAAGCAGCATAACGCTTCTAATAAAATGGAGCAGGCAGAACACGCTTAAAAATGTAATGGCCACATCCATTCTTTTTACACTGAGCAGAACAGTAAAACCAAGAATACCGATACAGAAAACCAGCAATCCGTCACTTCCCCATTGTCCGGGCGAAATCCAGGCGCCACCTGTAAGCAGGATGGTGGTGAGAATACCGAAGTTGGTGGGATTGAAAAAGTGTTTGCCACCGTAACGAAAAATAAATTTACCGGTAATGCTCAGCACGCCGGCCAGCGCCATTATAAGAGGGTCATTCGTCTTCAGCAGGAGACATAAACTCAAAGCGGAGATGGCTGCACTCTTTAATGAACGCAGGTCATGTGTAATAAAAATGATAAAGAGATATTGCGTGATTAAGCAGGCGCTGAAAGCGGCAGCAAATACGGCAGGCGCAAATTCCCATTGCAAAACAGATATTCCGTAGAAAAGAAAGCTGCTCAAAAAAACAAGCTGATAATGGCGTGCATCGTGATTGAACCAGTTGCTGAAAGACCGGAAACTTTGCAGGATGGTGTTTCCCTTTGTTATGGTGATGGCTGACGATTCCATTGGCAGTCGTTTATCTATGTGTTACTGCCCTTAGATGCAAGGCTTCCCCCTTATTCCATAAACTGTTGTAAAGATTTTTGTGCCGGATCCTTAAAGCCGGATTTGTTAGCTGAAAAAACGTGGTGAAATAGCATGAGGAAATACATTGCTGTACTTACTGTTAACGTTAGTGAAACAAACGCAGCCCGCGAACGGAAGGCGCATCATAGAACAATAAAGTGTGAAAAAAAAATGGACGGCCAACTGACCGTCCATCTTCCTTCACAAATTCCGGTGCTTAATTAACCAGCTTAATCTCTACCCTCCTGTTTTTTGCGCGGCCTGCGGCGGTTCCATTGCTCGCTACCGGTTTTTCAATTCCATATCCTTCAGAGGTAAGCCGATCCGGGCTTATACCTTTGGAAACAAAGTAACTCTTAACTGCCGCAGCGCGTTTCTTAGACAAGGCCAGGTTAGCTGCTGCACTGCCGGTATTATCGGTATATCCTTCAATGCTCCATTTCGTGTAGCTGTATTGCTGCATGATTTCAGCAATCACATCAAGCACATCAGTGGAGGCCCCTTTGATCTTATCACTACCCGTTTCAAACATAATCGATTTGGAACTGAGCCGGATCTTGGTCAATTCATCTTCCCGCAAACCAGGGCAACCCTCATTGTCAATATTGCCGGCCACATCAGGGCACTTATCCTTGCGATCAGGAACCAGGTCGCCATCACGGTCGGGACAACCATTCGTTGAAACAGGCCCTGCAAGATTTGCGCAAGAGTCAATTTTATCGGGAATGCCATCTGCATCCGTATCAGGGCAGCCGTGGAACTGCATCGTACCTGCCACATATGGACATTCATCTTCAAAATCAGGAATGCCATCAGCATCCGTATCAGGACAACCATCAAACTGCGGAAGGCCTTCCTGATCCGGGCATTTATCTTTTGTATCTGTTATGCCATCGCCGTCCTTATCCGGACATCCATTGAGCGCGGCAACACCGGCTTGATCCGGACAATTGTCTTTCGCATCTTCCACGCCATCACGGTCACGATCAGGACAACCGAACAAAGCAACAGGACCTGGTACCTCAGGACAATGATCCTTCTTGTCAGACAACATGTCTTTGTCCATGTCGCGCAACTTGTGACCTGGAATATTCACTTTGATACCACCATAAATGTCCGCTCCTTCCATATCATTTAAGGTGAGCAGAGAACCAATCTCATCGGTACCCTCAACGTCGGGCGCTGCCCGCAGCATCATGCCGATCCGTGTTTTTGGATGACCGTAGTTTTCGACAGAGAGGGGCACGGATACTTCAAACCATTTGTGTTCATAACGAGGCGTAATGGAATAGATATCCGGTCGCACAATACCCTGATCACTCTTGTGATGCAATGACTGAATGATGGTAGCATTCACGAAAAAATTCCGGTAAATGTTCCAGTCAACCTGCAGACTGAAAGCCGATGGCAATGCCATCTTGAAATTTTCTGATACAAAGGAAGCCGTCGAATCACCGTAAAAGATATAACTCAGTGTCTTATCGAAGTCGATATTATCCTCGTAATGCTCACCTCTCCATTCCGGGTAATCAGTACCAACAGTTTCGAGATGATAATTATTGGAAGCTTCATTGAACTTAATGCTTCCCATATCAATCAATGATGCGCCAATGCGCAACCGGTACTGATTCTTATCAGGATCGGCCCATCTGTGCTGATCCATCTCATACGTCCACTCTGAAGAATCACGCAACCATTCATAGGTGAAGCCAAGATCCCAGCCAAACCCACCCCCATGTTTTAAATCGCTGTAACTTTTGATAGGATCAAAGGAATTGAAATCAGTTCTGCCGTAGTCGAGAGAAGTTGGGCCAAAAAGTATGGTATCCGGTCCGGTGATGTTGTAGCTTACGTTCACATTTTTCATGTAACCGCCTCCCATTCCATCTACTACTTTCAGGGTAGTGCCTCCTTTAAATTCATGCGTCTTATTCTTGAACAGGACAATGCCGTAGTTCAATCCGTATTCAGCCCAGCCCAGTATATTCTGCTGCATATTGTCTGTCGTCCAATCTGTATTATACAGCGACTCATCCCGTAATTCCTGGTATGCATTTTCTGCCACATGAGCCGCAATGTTGTTTTCGGTCATGAAAAACTTTGCTCCCGTGGTAAATCCTATACTGTGGCGTTTTGCAAAGTTGATCATGAACGATGGCCCGAGGCCTTCCATGGAAGCCGTTAAATTCTGTTTATCATTCGGATGATCTGGATCCCACCGTGTCAAAAATTCCTTGTTCTCCACGATATCCACAATATTGCCGAAACCAAAAAAAGTAAGATCTTCCCTTGGAATGTATAAAAAGGTGTTGTCGAAGGAAGCACCACCGCTGATGAGATTAATATCAAACAGCAGTTTCGAATCTACAAAGGAACTCGGATTTAACTGCGTGCCAATGGTGCCCGCATAGTTGCTGTTCATGATGCCAAGGTATTCCTGCGCATGAAGCGGAAGGTAAAGGCAGCCAACGAGGAGCACAATGAATGATTTTTTCATATATTTCATCATGGTTCTGAAAGGTGGTGTTTTCAGTGATGGCTAAAGATGACCAATAAAAGGCTACAGCTTCAAAATTTAAAGTGTTCTTTATTCACACCCATCCTGAAAAGTGTACACAAAGGCAACAGGATATTTTCCAACCTTGCTGATACAAGCCAGGCGATAGTGAAACAGCATTCGCATAGAACGGTATCCGTTCTTAATTTTCATTCAATGGAAGCCCGGGTTATTCTTTACCGTTGTATATGCGTGTTGCTGTGGTGATCCGGTAAATTTTATGGATGAATGCTATAACCTTGAGATAAAGATTCGCTCAATGCCATAAAAAAATAGCCTGCACTCATCGCTTGTATTTCAGTGCATATCAATCTCTCTTTTTCGTTGAACCCGGATTTTTCAGTGGAAAAATCCCGCTTCGCAATGAATAAGAACTGCCAAATGCGGGTGTAACTATTGAACATCCGCTGCTACAGGAGCGGCACCGGAAAGCAGCAGCAGGTTGTTGGGAATAAATGAAGGCAATTCTGAAGTGGCGACTGCGTTCCCAAACCGCTTATGAATAACCACCTTTCTGTCGGGACTGTACAGGAATACATAAGGTTGTTCATCATATATCATCCGTTGCAATCTTTTCACCATCGGTATCCGCTTCGAATCATCAAGCATACCGGCGATGGAGTCAATCAGCGCATCGCTTGCCGTGTTACCGAAACCGGTGAAATTACTGCCCTTGGTAATCCAAGCTTTGGTTGACCAGAGCTGGCTGAAATCTTCCGGCAGCGAAGACACTGCCCAACTGGAAAGGGCCATGTCAAAATCATGATCCGTTATTTGCTGTCGTAAAACCGCGCCATCCACCGGTCGCGGAACAATTTTTACACCGGCAGGATAAGCACCTTCTGCTATAATATTTGTCATCTCTTTCACCATATTGCCCTGCACCATGCAGAGCAGTTCCAGTTGTAAGGGAATGCGTTCACCATCAATTATCTTATCGCGGATATTATCGCCATCCGTATCGGTCCATCCTGCTTCGTCCAGCAATCGGGATGCAGCAGCTATATCATACGGCAACAGTTTCAGTTCTTCATCAAATTCGGGTTTCAATGGCGAAACCATACTGGGCCAGCGCCGCGCTCTTCCCATCGCCACTATTTCAATAATTCTGTCAACCGGTGTCAGCAGCGCCACAGCCTGACGCACCTTCACATCATCCAGTATCTTCTTGTGCCTGACACCATCAGGTCGCATGTTCAGACCAATGAAAGTGAGCGCATAACTGTTGAGAAATACTGAATGATAATTTCGGTTAAACAAACTATCACGTTGCAGATCGAGCAGCACCCTGCTGGTAATGAATGTGGAAGCGTCTAACGTCTGCGATCTAAATTCAAGCATGCTTGAATTTTCATCTTTGATCGCCTTAAAAATTATTTTTTGAGGATAGGCATGCAGGTAGATATTTTCCGTTGCCAGACGGTCTGTCCAATGATTGGATTTCTTTTCCAGTATCACCGATTGTCCGTGCTCCCAGGCGGTGACTTTATAGGCACCACAACCATAAAAATAATCCACCTCGTTTCCATACTTGCCGTCATTGAAGCGGGCTTCCCATTGTTTGACGGCTGGGAAAAGGCCTGCATCAAATGCAGCATCATCGAGCTGTTCCATGGTAATCGGACCCATCACGTTGTCTGGATCAAAAAATTTACGGCAGAGTATGGGAAAGTCAGTCACCATGCTGATGGCTTGCACATACCGGCTTTTCATCACCATGGTAAATCGTTTCGGATTACCGGCATCAGGGATAATAGTTTTAAGGTTGTTACAGATGGGCTTATGCAAAGGATTATCTGTTAAAGGACTTTTACAGGTTTTAAAGGTGAAAATCACATCTTCACTGGTCAAGGGGCTACCGTCATCCCAAACTGCTTCATCGAGCAATGTGTAGGTAAATTGAAGCTCATCAGCGTTTACTTCCGGCAACGACCTGGCCAGGCAAGGTGTCAGCTGCAGATGCACCTGGTCCAGGGTGAGCAATGCAGGATGTGTAAAACTGAGGATGAGCCTTGCATTCTGGAATGAATAGTTGGTGGGATGAAGATATCCGGCGTCGGAGAGTGTATGAACAACCAGTGTGTTTTCCCGCGACCAATCTTCCATGAGCTTTGTTGCATCAGGAAAAATAACGAAGGCACTATTTTTCCTTGCGGAGCTTTGTTCCTCTTTACCTTGATCATTCCCCGCACAGCCTGACATCAGAACAGGCAGGAACAGCAGTAAATATTTGCACATCCTTTTCATGTTCAGACCTGTTGTTTTGAAGAAATGAATTTACACATTAAAAATGATATGATGTATGCTACTGATAGAAACATACTATGGTGGCCCGGATTAAAAAAAATAACTGGTGGTGCATCATCGCTGAAGCGTGAAAAGTCAATAACGGGTATCGAAATACACATGGTAGCAGGATGCTATCACGACAGCTGTATCTTGCAGCCTTTAAACCTCAGATAACTGATTACCTAAGCAACAGCGAAATTGGCTTTTAACTATTTCAGAAAACCGACCGGCCGCACAAACTTCTTTCTCTTACAATTGTATAGCTATTACATCTATTCCTCCATACATGCCAAACATACTTATCACCGGCGGCTCTGGTTTGATCGGCGACCATTTGACAACACTGCTGCAACAGAAGGGCTACAACGTTGCACATCTAAGCAGGAAAAAAAAGATTAGCAACATCGAAGTCTATCAATGGAATCCGGAAACCGGTTTTATTGAGGATACGGCCATTGCACAGGCGGATTTTATCATTCACCTGGCAGGCGCGAATGTGGGGGAGCACCGATGGACGAAGAGGTACAAAGAGGAAATCCTGCAAAGCCGTATCCGGAGCACGGAACTGCTTTATACTTCTCTCCAACGCGTACCGAATAAGGTGAAAGCTGTCATTGCTGCCTCAGCAATCGGGTATTATGGAAACCGTGGCGATGATCTGTTGCAGGAAGAAGCGAATCCTGCCCACGATTTTTTAGGAACCACCTGTGTTCAATGGGAAAAAGCAGTAACCGGGATAAACGATTTAGTCAAAAGAGTCGTCATTCTCCGCACGGGTATTGTGCTGGCTAAGGATGGTGGCGCGTTGCCGCGCTTCGTTCAGCCTATACGTTTTGGCATAGCGCCTGTGTTTGGAGATGGAAAACAATATTATCCATGGATTCATATAACTGACCTCTGCCACATGTATCTGCACGCTGTAACCAATGTCAGCATGACCGGTATCTATAATGCAGTGTCCCCTTCACCCGTACGATATATTGAATTGCTGAACACCCTTGCCAAAACGCTGAATAAAAAGAAGATCAACATTCCAGTTCCGGCAATTTTATTACAGGTAGCTTTGGGTGAGTTTGCACAATCACTGACGATGAGCACAAAGTGTTCGGCAGATAGTATATTAAGCAGCGGGTTTGTCTTTCAGTTTCCTGTCTTGGAAGCCGCCTTACAGGATCTTATCGGAAGAAGCACTCATCGTGAGTGATGACTATCGAACAATTGATCAATTAAACCCACATTTTGCAGTTCAAAGCGGCAACGGGTTTAACCCCGACGTAGAGCTGCTTAGGGTTTGTGAAACATTTTCTTTTCTTGACAAATTGAGCAAACCCTTAGCAGTTCTTAGTCGCAGCGAAGCGGGATTTTTCCACTGAAAAATCCGGGTTAAATGTCATAGACAATAATATTTGTCGTGGCTGTTATGAATATGATCCTGCGAGGACCATTCACTGCTATTAGTTAGAATCGTGAAACTCGACCTAACACTTTCAAATAATAAATCAGAAATTTTGCTGCACTTTA
>JBGAWA010000093.1:0-17579 GCA_044227805.1 Chitinophagales bacterium
TTCCTGTCAATATCTCCGTCTTTAACGAGGCTACCGCTCTTCCCTTTACAAAACTGATCACGATACCCGTACATCCCGGTTTGCAACTGGGTACAGAATTCAATTACCGTGAAAGGGCATCCACCAGACTTTTTCAGACAGCCAATCTGTGCTATTTCTATCACCATCATCTCAATCAGGGCATTGGGATATTTTCGGAACTGGGTTACGAGTACCGGTTGCCAGCAGGGTTCTCCTTCACCAGTCTATTCGGACTCGGCTACCTGCACACTTTTGCCACGGCTGAAGAATTTACCTTTAGCAACGGACAGTATGAGCAGCGGGCGGATTTAGGAAATGCCCGGCTTTTTCCTTCCCTTTCGCTCGATATCGGGTACTATATGAAAAGAGAAAATGCCACCGGTCCAAAAATTTTCCTGCGCTACCAGTCGTGGATTGAATTTCCCTACTCTCCCGGCTTCATACCGGTGATGACGCATATCAACTTTCATCTTGGGTTAAAATTTTTCATGCTGACCCACAAAACTCAAAAATGAAACCCATCACTATATTATTACTCGCTTTCCTGTTTTTAATATCCTGCAAGAAAGGCGACACCATAGCTCCGGCATTTTACAATTGCCAGTTCAATTTTAATGACAGCAGCAGCACGAACCCTGATAACTTAAGGTACCAGGAGCTCCTGAACAGCATCACCGGCAATGGCGTTACCGGCATCACGATGTCGGTTTACCATACCGACCGTGGCACCTGGAATGGTGCAAGCGGTAAGGCGGATCTTCATAATAATATTGACATGCAACCCTGTAATATCTCCAGGGTGGGCTCCACCATAAAAATGTTTACAGCCACCGTTGTGCTGCAATTGCAGGAAGAAGGAAAAATCAATATTGACGATAAGATTTCTTCCTATCTGCAGGGTGATCCGATTGATAAAATTGAAAACGCCGATAAAGCCACCATCAGGCAGCTGCTGCAGCATTCCAGCGGCATATTTAACTACATTCAAAATTTGTCTTTTCAAACAGCATCCATCAACGAACTGCTCAAAGAGTGGCAGGCGGATGATCTTCTCCCTTATGCTTACCATAAGAAGGCATACTTTCAACCGGATGAAGATGTGGCGTATTCCAACACCAATTATATTTTACTGGGCCTGCTCATTGAAAAGACGGAAGGCAAACCTTTGTACCAGGTTTTTGATGAAAAATTATTTGCTCCGTTAGGATTAACACTCACGCAATTCGCCGGTAAAAATCATGTGCCGGATGGCATTGTGAGGGGCTATATCGACCTTTACAGTAACCTGCAAGTTATTGAAAGCACCTATTTCAGCGGGTGGGATTATTTTACGGCCGATGGCGGACTGATCTCCAATCCGAATGATTTGAATGTATTTTTCCGGGCACTGATGAACGGGCAAATTCTAACTGCCACATCAATGCAGTCCATGTTAACGTGGAAAAAGCCATTGCAGGAAGACCCCGATTTTTTTCCGATCTACTACGGTCTCGGCATCTTTAAAATTGAGACGCCGCAGGGAATTGCCTATATGCACAGTGGTGATGCAATCGGATACTATGCGAATATGTTGTATTTTCCGGATGATGGCACAACGGTGGTATATGCGGTGAACAGCAACTATGGAAAAATTGATCAGTTTGTTTCCACGAGAAGTGCCATGGAAAATATCCTGGCGGTTACAAGAGAATAAAGCCGTTCACATTTACAGCAAGCCGAACTGTATAAATTTGTTTTTTAATGAACCATCCGCGATGGCTAAATTTGCTGAAAGTGCAACGATAAAAACGATCACATATGGCAAATACTACTGATCAATATATTGCTGCTTTCCCGGATGATGTGCAGGCAAGGCTGAACAGTATCCGTGCAATAATCAGGAAGAGTGCGCCGGAAGCCACGGAAATCTTCGGGTATGGAATGCCCGGCTATAAAATCCATGGAAGAGCGCTTGTATATTTCGCGGGTTACAAATCTCATATCGGATTTTATGCGACGCCTTCCGGCCACCGGCAATTTGCCAAAGCGCTTGCAAAATATAAACAGGGAAAAGGTTCTGTTCAGTTTCCGCTTGACAAACCACTTCCGCTGGCGCTCATAGCCACGATGGTTAAATTCAGAGTGCGGGAAAATTTAGCCAAAGCAAAGAAAGCAGTTGCAGCAAAAAGCAAAACCGGCCGAACAAAATGAGATGATTGAGTGCCTGTGTAAACGCAGATTATCTCTCAGTCATTGCAACGCTGTTTTTCAACCCACATCCTGCCGTTCAAAGTGGCAGCGAAGCCGGACTTTACAATGGAAAAATCCGGGTTGAAAAATTGACGGTTACAACTGCATGCCATCGTACAACGGAGCAACGCTGTATTTCCTTCCTGAATCACTTATCGTTGATTTGCTAATTTTATCGCCCGTAATCATTTATTTTCTTGACACGGATCAGAACAAGGCAACTTCCTCTTAAAACACAATTTGTATCGGCCATTGCATTGGTGCTCGCTGTGTCGGCCATATGCCATCTTATCAATAATTTAATCGGTTATAAAGTAGTGGCCCTGTTGCTGCTCATGACGGTATCATTGGTCGCCATGCTGTTTGAAATCCTGCCGGTACTGGCTGCCGCAATACTGAGTGCCTTCATATGGAATTACCTGTTCATCCCTCCGATATTCACCTTTCATATCAGTTCCACGGAAGATACGCTCATGTTTCTTCTGTATTTCATCATTGCTTTGGTGAACGCTGTACTCACATTTAAAATTCGCGAAGCGGAAACCAAGGCTAGAGACAAAGAGGAAAAGGAAAAAACCATTCGACTGTACAACACCTTGCTGCATTCACTTTCACATGAGCTGCGAACACCTATCTCGGCCATACTGAGTGCAGTGGATGTATTGAAAGAAAACAAATTCAAACTTTCCGTTGATGTTCAGCACGAATTGCTGAATGAAATAGATACAGCCGCCATCCGCCTTAACCGGCAGGTGGAAAACCTGCTGAACATGAGCCGGCTCGAGAGCGCCACGCTGCAACCATCAGCCGATTGGTGCGATGTGAATGAGTTGATTTATTCGGTGATTCAGAAAATACCCAACCGCAACCAACATATCATTCACTTTCAGCCGCTTGAAGGGTTACCATTGTTTAAACTCGACGGCGGCTTGCTGGAACAGGTTCTTCACAACCTGATTCACAATGCCATTCAATACACCCCCGAAAAAACGACGATAAGCATTCATGCTGCCAATCAATCAGACAATTGTGTGATCATGATTGCCGACAATGGAACAGGATTTCCTGCAGCAGAAATGGAACAGGTATTTGAGAAATTTCACCGGTTACCCGGCAGCAAGGCAGGGGGCAGCGGGCTGGGATTATCTATCGTAAAAGGATTTGTGGAAGCCATGGATGGCAAAGTGAAACTGGAAAACAATACCGAAGGCGGTGCCACCTTCACCATCACCATTCCTGCGGCTACTTCCTTTTTAAGCAACCTGAAAAATGAATAGAGCAGAAATCCTGGTCATTGATGATGAGCCGCAGATCCGCAAACTGCTGGAGATCACTTTGGAAAACAACGAATACAAAGTCTGGCAGGCTACATCGGGCGAGGAAGGCATGATCATGGCGGCCAACCATCCGCCTGAACTCATCCTGCTCGATATCGGCTTGCCGGGCAAGAATGGTCATGAGGTGCTCAGAGAATTGCGTACATGGTATGACAAAGCCATCATCATGCTGTCGGTACAAAATGCCGAAGCAGCTATTGTTTCCGCACTGGATAATGGTGCTACAGACTATCTCACTAAACCCTTCCGTACTGCAGAATTACTGGCAAGAATCCGTTCGGCCATCCGCCGTAATAATACCTCCACTAATTCCAACGTGATGGAATGTGGCGATTTGGTGATTGATTTCACCGCCAGGATGGTGAAAAAAAACAATGCCTTCATTAAACTCACTGCCACTGAATATAATCTGCTTGCCCTGTTTGCCAAAAATGAAGGACGGGTGCTGACCCATCAGTTCATTCTGAAAGAAATATGGGGCACCGGATTTCAGTCGGAGACTCAATACCTACGCGTATTTGTGGCTGCACTCCGTAAAAAAATTGAAGACAATCCCAATCAGCCGTTGCATATTCTCACGGAAAGCGGTGTGGGATATCGGTTTATGTCTTGACTTGCCAATCATATTGAATCCGGCTTTATCCATACAAAAGTCCGGGTTGAATGATCAATGGCCAGTCCTTCTTGACAGCCCTCTTTATACTTTCTTTATACTTACCCTTCATTCATTTATACTTTACCGATAACATTTGGAAAACCTTTGCAGCATCAATTCCAGCTGTATGGAAAAGGTTAAACATGGCATCAATGGTAAAACAACGGCCGCGTCGTTGTTAGTTGCGTTGGGCATCATTTACGGCGATATCGGAACAAGCCCTTTATATGTTTTAAAAGCGATTGTCGGTGAACGGCCGATTGATGAAGTACTCGTACTCGGCGGCGTTTCCTGCATTTTCTGGACGCTCGTTTTACAAACGTCGGTCAAATACATCTGGCTGACGTTAAAAGCGGACAACGAGGGGGAAGGTGGCATTTTTTCCCTGTATGCACTCGTGCGCCGTTACGGTAAGTGGCTGGCTATTCCAACCATTATCGGCGCCACTACCCTGTTGGCCGACGGCATCATCACACCCCCCATCTCTGTTTCCTCTGCAGTGGAGGGATTGACCATGGTGAAAGGATTTGAAACGATACCTACCGTGATCATTACGATTGTCATCCTTTCCCTGCTGTTTTTCTTTCAGCGCTTTGGCACACAGAAAGTGGGCAGCACTTTTGGACCTGTTATGATCATCTGGTTTACGATGCTCCTGATGCTGGGAATAACGGAGATAACACAATATCCTTCCATCATCAAAGGACTAAACCCATACTATGCCTATGAGCTACTGGTAAAATATCCACACGGTTTCTGGTTGCTGGGAGCAGTATTCCTTGCCACTACCGGAGCAGAAGCATTGTATTCAGACTTAGGACACTGCGGCAGAAAGAACATTCGTATTACCTGGGTTTTTGTAAAGACATGTTTAATCACCAACTATATGGGGCAGGCCGCTTGGGTGATGAACCAGGGACAGTCAACTTTAAACGGAAGAAACCCGTTTTATGAGATGATGCCCTCCTGGCTGTTGATTCCGGGCATTGCAATCGCAACAGCAGCGGCTATCATAGCATCACAGGCATTGATCAGCGGCAGCTATACTTTGATCAGTGAAGCGATGAACCTGAATTTCTGGCCAAGGGTTGCGGTACGGCAACCAACGGATACGAAAGGCCAGATTTACATTCCTAGTGTCAACCACATTCTATGGATAGGTTGTATCATGATGGTGTTGTATTTCCAGACTTCCACACACATGGAGGCCGCTTATGGATTCAGCATTACGATAGCGATGATGACCACCACCATCTTGCTCACCTACTTTTTAATCTTCAAATTAAAATGGAACAAATGGCTGGTAGTGGCGCTGTTGATTGTTTTCAGCACTGTCGAGCTTTCTTTCTTCGTGGCCAACGTTGCAAAAATCAAAGAACGCTGGATGTTCCTGTTCTTTGAACTATTCATTTTCATGGTAATGTATGTCTGGTTTTATGCGAGAAAAATCAACAACCGGTTTACAAAATTCATTGATCTCGGCCAGTATGTGCCGCAGCTGATTGACCTGAGTGAAGATGAGGAAATTCCAAAGTATGCCACGCACCTTGTTTACCTCACAAAAGCCGATCACCGCCATGAAATTGAAGAGAAGATCATCAAATCCATTTTCAGCAAAAGGCCGAAACGCGCTGATGTTTACTGGTTCGTGCATATTCATCGCACGGAACAGCCGTACACCTTGTCCTATTCAGTGTCAGAATTGATTGAGAGTAAGCTGATCAAGATCTGTATCAATGTCGGGTTCCGCATCCAGCCCCGCACCGAATTATTTTTCAAAAAGATAGTGAAGGAGCTCATATCCAGTAAGGAGCTGGATTTATACCTGCAACCAGATCATGTTTCCAGGTATGTGCATGAGCCTGACTTCAAATTTATTGTGATCGAAAAATTCCTCTCAGTAGAGAATGAATTTGATGTGATGGAAGGGCTGCTGCTGAACGGTTACTTTTTTCTCAAACGGCTTAGCCTGAGTGATGAAAAAGCATTCGGTCTCGATAAGAGTGATGTAGAAGTGGAACAGGTGCCATTAATATATCAGCCCATCACCAAAATTAATTTAGTAAGAACCAATTAAACACGCATTTCACAGCAACGACGCAACGCGATCCATCCTGGTGCAGCATTGCACTGCGCCAGCCAATCATTTTCTCTCTTGAAAAAAAACAGCAACCGCATATCAGCCTTTTGTGGTGATGAGGCGGGATTATTCAATTAATAAATTCGGATTAAGCCATGAATATAATTTCCACCGTAGCAGCAGGTTTAATAGCGGGAATCTTTTTTGTCAAAGACATTCACGCGGAGAAAACGGAGATGCCTGCTGATACTTCAACCACGTCCATCGCGGTAAAACAGTCAGCGGCGGATGAACCGCAGACAGGTAAACAAAAAGGATTGCCATTTGAAGGAACCGATATGACCTGGGCGAATGGCAGTGACCGGCGAACAACCAACATCTGGCAAGACCTCAAATATTTCACACCGTCGCTGTTGCTGGATATCAATTACACCCATTCGTTCAACAACCCGATAGACAACACCGTGGTGGGATCCACGGCGCTTACCCGGAACAATGAAGTCCAGCTTTCCGCATTGCACTTTGGAGGCGACTTCGAGTATCACGGCGCAAGGGCCCGTGTGATGACGCAATTCGGAACACGTTCCGTTGTTGTTCCGCGGAATGACCTGAGCCCATACCGCGGGCAGTATCAGTTAGCCAATGTGTACCGTTACCTGAGTGAAGCATATGCAGGGTATCATATCAACCGGTGGTACGGGATCAACATTGATGCAGGTCTTTTCATGTCGTATATCGGGCTGAATTCTTTCTACCAGGCTGAAAATTGGGAATACCAGGCCTCCTTCACGTCTGACAACACACCCTGGTTTTTTAATGGCCTCCGGATTCAGCTGCATCCGACAAAAAACCTGAAGGTTGAACCTTGGATCATCAATGGCTGGCAGAGCTATGGCAAATTCAACAGCATGCCTGGCATTGGCGGCAACATCACGTGGATACCAGGCAGTAACCTGAAACTGCTTACGAACAACTATTACGGAACGGATGCGGCCGGTATTCCGGGCAGAAAGCGATTTCACAGCGATAACAGTGCCCTGGTAAGGTACCTGAACCGTCCTGCAGCAAACGGCATTTCCTGTATGGCCTTTTCCTTTACCGGTGATATAGGTTTTGAAAAAGGAGGTGGCGTTAACGGGTTTAATAATAACGACACCACTAAAGGGCCGGCACAATATTTTGCCAGCGCTATGCTGTATCACCGCACGTGGTTCTGCAAAAATAAAATCGCCTGGACTGTCGGAGGCGGCACCATGACCAATCCGGGAAGGTATCTTGTGCTCTATCCTACCGGCGAAGCAAGCCCTCTACCTGATCCAGCCAACCCAACACAAACAGAAGGCGCATTTCCGTTTAGCGCGAATCCCGGTGATCTTTTCAAAGGCTGGGACTGCTCCACCAATGTTGACTTCATGCCGAATCAGAGCATTACTTTCCGGCTGGAATTTGTTTACCGGCATGCCAACGTTGATTACTTTGCCGGCCATGGCGGCGTCACCTCCCAGACCGGGTATTCCACTTCGGCCCTTGACCCTGAGTGGCGCCCTGATTTAGTAAAATCAGAAAGCAGGGTGTTGCTGGCCATGCTATTCAGGTTATGATTTACTATCGTGAAGTGCATATCATAGGCATCGTTCACATTATTGACTAACCCGGATTTTTCAGTAGAAAAATCCCGCTTCGCTACGACTGAGAACTGCTAAGGGTTTGCTCATCTTTTTCAAGAAAAGAAAATGTTTCGCAAACCCTAAGCAGTTCTATGTCGGGGTTAAACCCGGCGCCGTTTTGAATTGCAAAATGTGGGATTAACAGGTATCACTGCACAAACTGAAATTCACCAGGGTTTCTCAAAAGAAAAACCTGAGTTCGTTACGATTCGGTTCTGCTAAATGTTAATCTCATTTCAGCTTTGAACTGCAGAACGGACTTATAACTTTGTACAATGAATAAGCCATCCCATCAAATCCACCTGCTGTTTCTTCCCCTCCTGTTGCTTACGTCCTTTTTATCAGCCCCCCGCGAAGAACCCTTATTGAAAGAGGTAAAAGAAGGAACCATTACTAACCTTTACGATGCTTTTGGCAAAGACACTTCACTGGTTAAAGACTTTGGATTTTCCTGCATCACCAACTACAAAGGCAAAATTATTTTGTTTGATGCCGGCAGCAATGCCGCAATTTTCAAATCCAATATAGTCAAGTTAGGTATTGACTTGCGAAAGGTGGACATGGTAGTTGTTTCTCACGGGCACTTTGATCATCTCAACGGACTGGACTATCTGCTGGAAGTAAATCCACAGGTGAAAATTTATTTTCCTTACGACATCTTCTGGGGTGCGCCTGTACCTTACGATGCAACAGGTCAGGAACCATCCGTTAAAGACTCACTGCCAAAGTACATGCAGTATTTTGATGGAGGCAATACCAAATTTATGATCAACCAGTCGGGCCGGTTCTGGAATGCGAACATCGAGTTCGTGAAGACCTCAAGAGAAATACTTCCCGGGCTAACACTGATTGCCACGAGCTCTTCCTTTATGGGCTATTTTTCCTGCTATCCGAATAAGAGTTTTGTTGATGGTCAATTTGAACAACCGAAAGATGACTGTAAGCAAACAGGGTTACCGGAACTTTCACTTTCCATGAAAACTGAAAAAGGAGATATCCTGGTTGTTGGCTGTTCACATACCGGTGTAGAGAATATTATTACTGAAACAAAAAAGCAGACCGGCCATAAGATTGAAATGGTATATGGCGGTTTTCATACACTGCCATATGACAGGAAACAAACAACAGCCCTGGTAAATAAATTAAAAAATGAATTGCAGGTACATCGTGTCGCTCCGGCGCATTGCACCGGCCATCTCGCTTTTAAACTATTGCAGGATGCTTATGGCAGTGATTACATTTTCGCCGGCCTTGGCGAAACCATTCAATATTAGTAATCCATCCCTGGTGAAAACATCCGGGTTTTCAACCATCTTTTTGGCACCCTATCGAAAGGTTTCCATGCTGCACATTTAACAGTGAGCATGATGAGAGGCAAAGAAGTAAAACAATGCAGCACTGGTTTTTGCTTTTATAACAACAGTGGTTTTGCAATGGCAAAATATTACCGGTCTTTGAATTACAGTGCCCGCTGTTCCTAAGTTTCTTTTCCATTTGCTCCCATCCTTGTTAAACCCACTATTTGCAGTTCAAAACGGCAACGGGTTTAACCCCGACGTAGAACTGCTTAGGGTTTGTGAAACTTATTCTTTTCTTGACAAATTGAGCAAACCCTTAGCAGTTCTAAGTCGCAGCGAAGCGGGATTTTTCCATTGAAAAATACGGGTTAAATTGCCGCACAAAAATTTCAAACTATGTCTGCGGGATTAATCCTGGGTGTTGCACTCATTTATTTTTTGTTGCTCATGGTAATCGCCTGGTACACTTCGCGCGGCGCTGATGCCCATTCATTTTTTATCGGCAACAAAAAATCAAATTGGTACATCGTGGCCTATGGTATGATCGGTACGTCGCTGAGCGGTGTAACATTTATGAGTGTCCCCGGCGAGGTTGGCGTTAAACAGTTTGCCTATATGCAGATTGTGTTGGGTTACCTTTTCGGCTACTTTGTGATTGCCCTTGTTTTGCTGCCGTTGTATTACCGGCTCAACCTCACCTCCATCTACAGTTACCTGCAGCAACGTTTCGGCAATGTGACCTATAAAACAGGATCTTCCTTTTTTATCCTGTCCCGCACACTGGGTGCTTCCATCCGTGTTTTTCTTGTCGTGAATGTGCTGCAGGTTTTTGTGCTCGATGCCTTGCATGTTCCTTTTGCCGTTACTGGCACTATCATCATTTCCCTGATCCTCATTTATACGTTTAAAGGTGGTGTAAAAACCATTGTATGGACCGACATGATTCAGACTACCTGCATGTTGCTGGCACTGATTTTATCCGTCGTGCTCATTATGCAACATCTGCAGTATTCGCCCATGGAAATGCTGTCAGCGATCCGCGAAAAGAAGATGACACAGATTTTCTTCACGGACTGGAAAGACAAAACCTTTTTTGGCAAACAGTTTCTCAGCGGCATGTTCATCACCATCGCCATGACAGGCCTTGACCAGGAGATGATGCAGAAAAACCTCAGCTGCCGAACACTGAAAGAAGCACAGAAAAACATGTTCACTTTCAGCTTTATACTCGTTTTGGTCAACCTGCTTTTCCTCACGTTGGGTGCCGTGTTGTTTGTGTTCGCGGAAAAAACCGGGTTGGCCATTCCGGCACAAACGGATCAGCTCTTTCCCGCTGTGGCACTCAACCAGCTCGGCGAAATGGCCGGATTGATTTTTCTGATAGGATTAATCTCCGCGTTGTATCCAAGCGCTGACGGTGCGCTCACTGCGCTTACCAGCGCTTTTTGTATCGACATCATTGGGTTTCGCGACAGACATGACTGGGACGAAAAGAAGAAAACCAACGTACGTTATGCAGTTCACGTATCATTCGCCATCATTTTCCTGTTATGCATTCTCTACTTCAAGGCGCATAACAGCAGCTCTGTCATCAGCACCATACTCACGATTGCCGGTTACACCTACGGTCCGCTGCTGGGACTGTATGCCTTTGGCATGTTTACACAAAGGGCGATCAGAGATGCCTGGTCGCCTTTGGTGTGCATTATTTCACCCGTCATTTGTTACTACGTAAATATTCATTCGGTACAATGGTTCAATGGTTACCAGTTAGGGTTTGAAGTACTGGTGCTGAACGGGGTGCTGACCTTTCTTGGCTTGATGTTGTTCGCCAAAAAACAAAATAAAAACCCGGAAAAGAGGTTAGCGGATGAATAGCAGTTACACAGCCATTGAAGAGTTTATTGACGAACAACTAAACACTCACTATACAATTGACTAATTCCATTTTGCGGCGGCTCAGAACTGCGAGGAGTTGAACTATGAATTGTAGGTTAAATTTGCCGCTGCCGGCTGCAGTAGAAACAATACATCAGCCTCCGGTCGTTACAATTTCAATTTTGCCCCCCATTCAATGAAGGATAAACCTTACCGACTGACAGTGCTGTGCAGGCAACCCTGCATCTTGCTTTGCCTACTTTCGATCTGGAACCATGTTGCCCTGGCGCAGCCTGCAGGTTATTTTCGCAATCCATTGGATATTCCCATTACCCTGTCGGCTAATTTCGGTGAAATACGCACCAATCATTTTCATACCGGTTTCGATATACGCACCAATGGGGAAACGGGATACAAAGTGTATGCTGCGGCCGACGGAGTGGTGTCACGCATCAAGGTTGCGGCCGGTGGATTCGGCAATGTGTTGTATATCACTCACCCCAATGGTTATATGACGGTATATGCCCATCTTGACCATTTCAATGATGCCATAGCCGCCTATGTGAAGCAACAGCAATATGCGAAGCAATCGTTTGAAGTGGAATTATTCCCGGATGGCTCAGCATTTCCGGTGAAGAAAGGCGACCTGATTGCTTACTCCGGTAATTCCGGCGCATCAGGCGGACCTCATCTGCATTTCGAGATCCGCGATGCTTCCGGAGAAACCTACCCGATTAATCCGGCGGCGTTTTATCAACTGCAGGACACGATTGCTCCGAAAATTACTTCCGTCTATCTCTATGGCATCGGGAAAACCACGGGCAGTCCGGTGAAGTATGCCGTAAGAAAAACCGGTGAAGGATATTCGCTGGCAAAGGATTCCATCATAGTGAACCAGGCAGTGATGGGTGTGGCACTGGAAGCTGCAGATTATATGAACCGCGCAACCAATGACTACGGCGTTTTTGAATATGCCGTGAAACTGGATGGTCAAAAAATTTACGATATAAAATTTGACAAATTAGATTTTGCCAATGGCCGTTACGTAAATGCCTTCACGGATTACAAAGCAAAGCAGACCGCTGACAAAAACATACAACGGCTTTTCAGGCTGCCGGGTGATCACAACAATATTTATCATGACCTGGTGAATGACGGGAAATTTTTTTTGGCGGATAACCTGTTTCATGAAGTGGAAGTGACCGCTACCGATGCTTACCGGAATTCTTGCACCCTCTTGTTTCATGTAAAATATATTGCTGGCGGACAGGCTGATCCTTCTTCCACAGAGGGAAAGCGCGTTTTTTCTTACAACAAGCCCAACACGTTTTCTGCCGACAGTATTCAATTGAATCTCCCCGCCAACATACTCTACGAAGATTTGACCTTCAGTTATGCAGCAACAAACAGTACCATAAAAAGATACTCCGCCACGCATCGTGTGCAGGATGCGAATACACCTGTTCATAACAGTTATGAAATCAGGATACTTCCACGGTATATGCCCGCGGACTTGCAATCCAAGGCAGTGATCGTTTATGATGAAGGACAGGGCATAAGCGGCACCAAAACGACCCGCTGGGACGGAAAATGGCTGGTTGCGCGGGTGCGGGAGTTCGGCTATTTTTATGTGTTACTGGACACCACCGCGCCTAAAATCACTCCTGTGAATGTGAAGCAAAATCAGCTGTTCACCGGTAATACCATCCGGTTTACCATCAGCGATAACCTGTCGGGCATTGTTTCTTACAAGGGATTGCTGGACGGAAAATGGACCTTGATGGAATATGATCCAAAAAACAAACGCCTTCAGTACACAATGGACAAAGAACTGGCTGCGGGTGAACATTCACTGCAAATTACTGTTGCAGATGATGTTAAAAATGAAACTGTCTACCTCTTAAAATTTAAAAAATAGATGTATGCTGATACCCGGCGATAAGGCACCTGCCTTCAAGGCAAAAGATCAAAACGGCAACACGGTTTCGCTTGCTGATTTTAAGGGAAGAAAAGTGGTGCTCTATTTTTATCCGGAAGATGATACGCCTACCTGTATGGAAGAAGCCTGTAACCTTCGTGATAACTATGCCCTGCTCAAAAAGAAAGGATTTGAAATACTGGGCATCAGTCCTGATGAGGTGAAATCACACAAGAAGTTTGAAACAAAATTCAACCTGCCATTCCCGCTCTTGGCGGATCCCGTCAAAAAAATTATTGAGGCTTATGGCACCTGGGGCGAGAAGCAAATGTTTGGGCATCGCTACATGGGCGTCTTCAGGCATACTTATGTCATTGACGAAAAAGGCAAGGTGGAAAAGGTGTTCAGAAAAGTAATTTCAAAAAATCATGCGCAGCAGATCCTGGACAGTTACATTGAAAAAAAATAAGTGCCTTCTCTCTTTAATAGCTGGCTTCCAGGCTTGAACCACCTGCAGCAGCGGGCAGAACCTTATCCGAGCTTTCCAGCTTGTAAAAAGTTCGGGTTGCCACGATCTTCATCTGCTGTTGATATTTGGAGGAGGTGGTATTATCAATTAATTTTGGCTCCTTAAAAAAAATTCATGCAAAAATCTACGATTGTTGTTTTCGCTTTTATTCTTGCTGTAACGCTTGTCTTTTCTTTTTCAGATGTCAGTACCAATATTGTGCAGCCACCATCTGCCAGAACAGGCGCGCCGGATGAGTTAACCTGCGGTACCAGCGATTGTCATAATAACACACCCAACACCGGTGCGGGCTCCATCACCATTGGCTTTAGCGATCCGCAGCCTGTTTACCTGCCGGGGAATGCATACACTGTCACTGTCACCGTAACCGATCCTTCCAAGACACGTTTCGGGTTTGAGATTACTGCGCTTGACGGGGCCAATAATAAAGCGGGCACCTTTGCTGAAATCAGCGGTGGTTCTGATATATCCTTTCCGGTAAACGCAAATGGCAGGTTGTATGCCTCCCATCATAATTCGAGCGCCACGCAGACCTGGAGCTTCACCTGGACCGCACCGGTAACAGATGTAGGACCTGTAACTTTTTATGCGGCCGGCAATGCTGCCAATAATAACAATGAGACGTCGGGCGATCTTATCTACACTACTGCCTTGCTGGTTGAATCCGACAGCAATATCGGTATTGATGATCCTTTGAGCCAGGATGCTTTCTTCGTGCAAAACCCCGCAGCCGGATATGTACAGGTTCATTATGCAACAACCTCCGTTTCGCCGGTAGCCATCCGGCTGTTTAACAGCCAGGGGCAACAGGTAAAAGAACTCCTGAACATTTCCGAAGGACCGGGAACCCATTCCCATACATTCGATGTTGAGGAATTTACATCAGGAATTTATTTCATACAATTGAAGTCAGGAACTATCTTGCACACCGAAAAAGTTCTGATTGACTAAATCAAGTGTTATGAAGCTTTTGTTCCGGTGCGTTTTCGCATTAACATTGATCATGCTGTTCGTATGGGCAACCGGCTGCCGGAAGGATAAAGCGGCAATGCCTGCTGATGGCATGGACACCGTTGCCTGCATCACAACCGGTGAAATAATCACCTATAACGGCGATGTGAAGAGAATCATGGAAACTTACTGCTCCGGCACCACTGCTAACAGCTTCGGCTCCTGCCACCAGGCAGAGCTCGACGGCGGCACTCCCGGACTCGATTTCACTACCTACTCCGGCATCAAGGAAAAAGCCGATGATGGCACACTCATCGACAGGGTTTTCAATTCACCCGACAATCCAATGCCGTCCATATTAACTACAGGACCACAAAACCTGACGGATTGCGATAAGCTGAAGCTCCAGGCATGGGTTGATGCCGGTGCGTTGGAAAATTGATATGGTACGGTAATTGAAAACCGGCCTGCGTCATTACTGAATCTAAATCATAATGTAAAACCTGCCTACGATGAAACAAATGTTGATTATAGTGCTCACACTGTTCTTCATTGTCAATGTACAGGCACAGGATGTCTATCTGTCCAGCACGGGTACTGTTTCTTTCTTTTCAGAGACACCGGTTGAGAATATTGATGCCACCAGCAATCAGGTGGTTGGCGCTGTTAATGTGAAAACCAAATCCATCTTCTTTAAAGCCAAGATCACCACCTTCGCATTTAAGAAAGCTTTGATGCAGGAACATTTTAATGAAAACTACTTAGAGAGTGACAAATTTCCCTACTCCACTTTTAATGGTGTCATCAACGAACCCGTCGATTTCACAAAAGATGGCGACTATGAAGTAACCGTAACTGGCACTTTAAATCTTCATGGCGTGGATCAGAAGAGGACCATTCCCGGCAGTATTTCCGTAAAAGACGGCAGCCTCATCCTTAAAAGTGAATTTATGGTGAAACTGGCAGACCATGATATCACCATTCCGACCGTGGTTACACAGAACATCGCGGAAACCGTGAAGGTTACCGTAAAGGCAACCCTGCTGCCGGTAAAGTCAGACAAATAATGAAAGTGCCTGCTTTTTTCAATTACCGTTTTACCTTTGATCAATACCATCACGGCGCCACCAGGTGATGTTTGTGTGGCGCGTATTTCATTTGACTCATTTCAAAATAATAAATGCATATGAAAAAAAGTAGACTCCTCCTCTTATATTTATTCACTTTATGCTTCTCCGCCGCAAGCTATGCGCAGGAACCCGACTTGTCCGCCATCGTTGATCAGAATTCACCACCTGCGGAAAAAGAATTTGTAACGGCCACCTTCAAAGGGTTCAGAATCGTGAATGCACAAACCAATGAAACGGCAAAAAAGAACAACCTCAATTTTAATATCGCTCACCGCTTTGGCGATATGGCAGGCGAGGCAGGCGGTATCAGTACTTTTTTTGGGTTTGATAATGCAGCCGACATTCGATTCTCTTTTGACTACGGTATCACCGACAGGCTGCAGGCTGGCATTGGCAGGTCGAAAGGCATTGATGCTTATGCACAGTTTTATGACGTAAATATCAAATACCGTCTGCTTCGGCAAACCATCGATAATAAAATGCCACTCAGCGTAACAGTGTATGGCATTGCCGGAATCACCGGCAGGCCTGCCGCCAGCGACAGCACGTCAGATGCCTCCTTTCAGAATACGGCACAGCGGATGTCCTATGTTACGGAAGTGATCATTGCCAGAAAATTTACACCGGGTTTTTCACTGGAACTCGCACCAGCCTGGCTGCACCGTAATTATGTTTCCTATGAAGACAATAACGATATGTTTTCGCTCGGTATTGGCGCACGGGTTAAACTCACCAAACGGTTTGCGCTGATTGCGGATTACTATCACAATTTTTCAGCTTATCGCACCAATACCAAAGATGCGAACGGCAATAAAGTTTATTATGACCCGCTGAGCATAGGTGTTGAAATTGAAACCGGCGGTCATGTATTCACCATCAATTTTACCAATGCACAGGGCATACTTGAAAATATGTACCTTCCCTTTACACGCTCCAATTGGCTGGATGGCGAATTCCGTATCGGCTTTAATATTTCAAGGAATTTTGTGATCGGAGGGAAAAGCTGGTAACCGACTATTGCCGCATTTTGCAGTACGTAACCGGTAAGGTTTCAAATGTCGCGCTTCAACCTTGTTTGGCTGATGGGCTATGAAATAATGGATTTATGTCTTCGGATAATAATTGAGTGACATGTTACCTTCCCATGTACCTGCATTTTGCAGCGTCACAGAGAAAAGAATTTAACCCGGATTTTTCAGTGGAAAAATCCCGCTTCGCTGCGACTAAGAACTGCTAAGGGTTTGCTCAATTTGTCAAGAAAAGAAATTGTTTCACAAACCCTAAGCAGTTCTACGTCGGGGTTAAACCCGTTGCCGTTTTTGGGTTTAACTTTCCTTCAGTAGAAAAAATAATTTAAAGATCAGGTGATGTTTCTCCCGCTTGCTGAAGGCACATTTACGGTAGATGAAAGCAAGGAGTTTATTCCGTTTGCTCCGCAAACCGATCACCTGCAAGATCGTCCCGGTTCTTTGATGGTGGACATCGTTCCTTTCCTTGTCCGCACAAAAAATGACCTGGTGATCATTGATCCGGGCCTCGGGTTGCAGTCCGGCACTGGAGAATTTATGATTCATGAAAATCTGAAGCGGGCAGGTTACCATGCAGATGATGTTACTGTTGTTTTACTGAGCCATTTACATAAAGATCATGCTGGCGGCGTGTGCTATGGCAACGACCTTGCTTATGACCTGATGTTCCCGAAAGCACGGTACTTTTGCCAGCAACAGGAACTGGATTATGCATTTACCAAAAAAGCTTCTCCTTCTTTTGTTCTATCGAAACTGGAATTCCTCCGCCACACTCAAAATATTGTTTTACTGAAGGGTGATGGAGCTATTAATGAAGATATCGCCTTTGAAATCAGTGGCGGACATACGCCTTTTCAC
>JBGAWA010000094.1:0-17399 GCA_044227805.1 Chitinophagales bacterium
GAATTTTAAAATTGCTGCAGTTAAGGGAATAATCCATTTCATCAATTTCCAATTTTCTTACTATATATGCTACCTTAACTACGCTCAAAAAAAAAGCAATCTGTCAGTGCCTGTTAGATTTATACTGCTCTTAACCGCCTTTCTTCAATGCTGTGGCAATCCGCTGTTTGCACAAACAAGGGTTATCACCGGTACGGTTACATCGCGGGAGGATGGACAACCGATTCCGTTTGTTACCATTGTTGTGAAGGGAACGCACAATGCCGTAAGTACCGATCCGGACGGGAACTACTCCCTTGCGGACGTTTCATCAAAAGACACCTTGCTCTTTAGCTTTGTCGGCTATGCCACCCAGGAAATTGCGGCAGGTGCTCAAAATGTAATTGATGTAAAGCTGCAACCTGATTCAGAGCTCGATGAAGTGGTGGTAACGGCACTGGCCCTCAACCGGCAGAAACGCGAGTTGGGTTATTCCACGGAGAAAGTAAGCGGTGAAGAAATCAGGCAATCCAATTCGCCCAACATCCTCAACGCCCTTACCGGCAAAGCCGCGGGTGTGCAGATCGCCAATCCCGATGGTGTGGATGGTGGCACCACCCGCATTACGATCCGCGGAAATAACAGCATTGGCGGAAACAATCAGCCTTTGATTGTAGTGGATGGCATCCCGATTAGTAACGATCCCGGATTGGTGGATGTAGGAAGAGGCCGCGACTGGGGTTCAGCCATCAACAACATTAACATGGAAGATGTGGAAGACATACAGATACTGAAAGGTGGAGCCGCCTCGGCACTGTATGGCTCAAGGGGAGCCAATGGCGTAGTGCTGATTACCACCAAAAAAGGCAGGCAACAAAAAGGACTTGGAGTGTCCTATAATCTGGCTTATAAAATTTCCAACCCTTACCGTTACAGAGATGTGCAGAATACTTATGGTGGTGGCGCTCCTTCCACCTCCTACACTCCACCTGATTTTACGTATGGCGCCGACGGCACACCCATGCTGCCTTCCTTATCCACCGATGCCGAATTTGGTTATCCCGGATCAGCCGTTTCGTGGGGACCCGCGTACAACGATCAGATGATCTTATGGTGGGACAGTATCATACGACCCTGGTCTCCACAACCGGATAACCTGGAAATTCCATTCCACAATGGACATACAGCCACCCACAACTTATCCGTAGAAGGTGCAAGTGAAGCAGGATCACTGCGAATTTCACTGACCAGGACAGATAATACACCGATAGTGGATAACAGCAATTTTCATCAGACAACAGTAAGCACCAACTCCAATCTGAAAGTGTCGGAGCGCATCAGCCTCGGACTATCAGCGGCCTATACCGATTACCACCGGCTCAACAGCCCGATGCTCGGCGAAGATCCAAGTTCCTTCAGCAAAGGATTGTTGTACTCCTGGCCACGAAGTTATTTGGGTGAAGACCTCAGTCATTACGCATTACCCGACGGAACCCGCGACCCGCTTGAAGGTTTTCCATACCTCTATATCGATCAATACCTCTGGTGGAATTATTACAATAACAATACAACCCTTGACCGGATTAAGCTGACAGGTGGACTCACGCTCAACTATGCAATTACTTCATGGCTCACTTTCACCGGCCGCACCGGCATTGACTACACCGGCGATGAGTTCGAACAAAAAAATAAACCGGCCGACCTGATTGGATTATTGAACGGATACTATGCCGTAACGCAACAGCGCGACCGTAGTTATAACAATGAGTTTTTGCTGACAGCCACGAAGAATAAAATATTCAACTCCGCTATTAATTCCAGCCTGAACTTCGGTGGGTCGAGCTGGGACCGCGACATGCGCAACCAAAGCGCGCATTCCGGAACATGGTATTTCCCCAACTGGTACAGTTTATCCAATTATACACCTACGGTGTACGGACAGGATGCCGATGGCAATACCATCGTGATCAGTAAGGGAGACGATCCGTCAACATTAATTCCGCAGGCCAGCTTTTATCGTAAGCGGATCAACTCGCTCTATGCTTTCTTACATCTCTCTTACAAAAACTATCTGTTCGTAGAACTCACCGGCCGCAACGACTGGTCATCCACACTGCCGGAAAACGCCAACTCCTATTTCTATCCGGGCATATCGGTCAGCTTCATAGCATCTGATGCATTACGGTTCAAAACTGATTGGCTCAGCTTCTGCAAAATCAGGATGGGAGCCGCGCAAACCGCCACCGATACCGATCCTTACCTCACCGAATTTTATTACACCACCGGCTTGTGGGGAGGTGATCAGTATTCCTTGTTTCCATCCACCATTCCTCCTGTTGCCTTGAAACCACAGCGCGTGAATTCTTATGAAGCAGGCACAAGCCTAGGCTTCAACAACGATCGCATCACGCTGGACTTCACCTATTATTACAAGTATTGCTTCGATCAGATTATTTCGCTGCCGCTGCCCGCCTCTTCCGGCGCGCCGCTGGTCTCCATTAATGAAGGGGTACTCAGCAACCGTGGTTGGGAAATCACGCTGAGTGCGACAGTGGTGCAGCAGAACCATTTCGCGGTGAAGACAGGATTGAACATTGCTAGAAACAGAAATAAGGTGGTGAGCCTCGGTGATTATGCCGACACCTATATTCTTGCCGATATATGGGGTGAAAACGGACCGCAGATGGCGCTGCATGCAGGAGATGATTTTGGCACCATCCTCGGCTGGGATTATGTATATAAAGATGGACAGCCGGTGGTGAGCGATGATGGAAAAAAATATGAAATTACCGATACACGTGTGCCTGTCGGGAATGCCGCGCCCGACTTTTTGGGAGGATGGACAACAGAATTCCGATACCGGAATTTCACCCTTCGTACACTGATTGATACCAAGTGGGGAGGTGATATCTACTGCGGTTCCTATGTGATCGGTTTGCAAACCGGGCAAAGTCCGGCTACCCTCTTTGAACGCGATGGCGGCGGATTGCCTTTCACTGATGCTGAAGGCAATGAGAGTAATGAAGGTGTTATTCTTCCCGGCGTTCATGAAGATGGTTCACCCAATGAAACAGTTGTTCACTATTACTACAAATACATGCCGAATGCAGGCGGATGGGGACATTTTCTTTCCAGTCCTGGTATTGTTGAAGATACCTGGGTGAAGTTTCGCGAAGTGACCTTATCGTACAACCTTCCGGCAACAGTGATCAGCAAACTGAAAATCTTCCGCGAACTGTCGGTTTCTGTTACGGGAAGAGACCTGTTTTACATTTACAACACATTGCCCGACCACATCAATCCCGAAGGAATTATGGGAGCCGGTGATGCGCAGGGATTTGAATGGGCTTCACTGCCGGGTGTGCGGTCATTTTCATTTGCTTTAAACGCGGGATTTTGAATGTGACCACGCGGAGGAGACTTGCTGATATAAATGGAAGCAGTTGCTTCCCAAACTGGAAATCAAATCAAATTGTATAACCATTATCGAACTGATCCAATGAAGGAAATCAATCAGTGGTCCATCAGGCTTTCTGCAAAAAATAATTATCATGATGCTACGGTGAGCTGGCCACTTTTCTATGGGATGGTCTTGTTCGTCCTGCTTGCCACATCCTGCAGAAAAGATTTTGACGAGATCAATAAAAACCCTAACGGATTCAACACGGCAAGTGATGGTGCTTTATTCAATGCTGCCATCCGCTCCTTGCCTTCAGGATGGAATGAACAACTGTATGTAAACATCTCAGTGCTGTATAAAGAAACACAACTGGTGGCGCTACCGCAAGTACGATGGAACAATTATACGCTTGGGACTGAAGAAATATGGTCCAACTATTACACCATCCTTCCCAATCTGCGTGAGCTTGAAAAAAGGTTTCAGCTGCTCGATACCGCTTCCGCAGAGGTGAAGAACATGATGGCAATGGAGAAAATCCTCCTTGCCTATAAAACGTTCAAGGTGACAGATTTATTCGGCGATATTCCTTTCTCCACCGCAGGTTATGGTTTCCAGGATATCAGCCTGTTGCATCCGGTGTTTGATTCGCAGGAAAGCATTTATAAATCATTATTGAATGAATTGCAATGGGCGGCAGATCATATTGACCCCACCGCTACAGCGAAAGATCCAATTCTCACCTTTAAGAATTTCGACAATCTGTTTTTCGGCGATCTCTATAAATGGCAAAAGTTCGCCAACTCGTTACGGTTGCGTTATGCCATGAGGATGGTGAATAAAGAACCATTACTGGCCGGCACTATCATCAAAGACATTTTTGACAATCAAAAGCCTGTATTCGGACTCAACGAATTTGGACAATTGAACAATGATGCCGGTGAATGTGCCGCGCTGTATCCGTACCAGCTTGGCTACCGCAATGAGAGTAAGGGCTGGTCATTCAATCAATCTAAAGATGCGAGGATGGGCACTACGATGTGGCATCAGCTTTCCAACCACGACAGTACCGATGGAAGCGGCATATTCGATCCGAGAGCGTATTACTTCTTCGAAACGAACAATAACAATCAATGGGTTGCCTTCCCCAACAATCCGCCTGCGGCAACGCCCGATGGCGGCATACCCTACGAATACCACCGTGATTACAATTATGCCATTAAAGGAGCCGACTGTCTATTTTCTCCGGTCAATTATTATCTCTGCCGCGACCTGGATTATCAGCCCGACATCCTGATAACCGGTGCCGAGGTAATTTTTATCAGGGCCGAAGCCTACCTCCTTGGTATTGGCGTTGCCAAAGATCCCGGCATGGCAGGTTCCGCCTTTCTGGATGGCATTCAGTTTTCGCTCAGCTTCTGGCAATCGGTCATGAACAATTCACACCTGCCGCCAGGCACACTATTTTCAACAAACATTTCGGTACCGGCGAATCTTGATTTCATCTCCGTGCAAAACAATGTTGATTTTTTCAGCGGCAGTGAAGAAGTGCAACTGCGGGAAATATATGCGCAGAGCTGGATAGATCTCTTCCGGCAGCCACAAGAAGCATTTGCGCTGTCGCGAAGAACCGGAAAGACACCACATGAAGGCGCTCCCGGTGAGGTGTACCGCTTCCCTATTCCACCTTCCGAAGTTGCCTACAACGAGGCAAACTGGATGAATGCCATTGGCGCTTCCGGTGATAACCTGGATCAGAAAATCTGGTGGATGAAATAAAACGGTAAATCAGCGGTGACAGACAATATCATCAATACATACTTACTTTTCCCCATCAATGGTTGATTCGCCTTCAACCCTGATCAGTAAGTTCCGCCTGGTGAAAAGCTGGTCATAAAAGTCATGCTTCCTTGCCGACAGGTGTTAATACAGCTTTCAGTTAAAAAATATACCTATACATTCCAACGGAATCTTATATCCATTATGACAAATTCGGAACTACTTTTATCATCCACATGCAAATTATACTTTCAGAAAAAACATCGGTCTACGATATGAGCCATACGATTGAAACCGCTAAAATATTTTTACCGGCAGATGCTATTGAATACGCAGACGGCTCAGTGGTAAGCAAAATGATTGTTAAAAAACCGACAGGCAACATCACCCTGTTTGCCTTTGACAAAAGCGAAGGATTATCGGAACACAGTTCGCCGCATGAAGCACTTGTTCAGCTGCTGGATGGAACGGCGGAAATTATCATCGGGGGCAGTTCACAGGTGGTGACCATGGGACAAGCCATTATTCTTCCTGCCAACATTCCTCATTCACTCAGGGCGAAAGAGAAGTTTAAGATGATGCTGACAATGATTAAAAGTCAGTGACCTTGAAAGTCAGTTGTAACACTTCCAGCCGCAGTTTGCAGATAAAGTCAGCATCCGGCAAAACCCAGCCGTATCACTGCTTAGGGTTATAAAAAATTTTCTTTTCATTCGCATTGATCAAATACTTAGCAGGTCCTAGTCATAGCGAGGCAGGTTTTTACACTGAAAAATCCGCGTTCATGTTTTGAGGCTTGACCTCAAAACATCTCTGTGAACAGCATGGCAGAAAAAGTATATTTAATTCACATTCCGACATTCAAAACAGCAATTGGTTTACCAGTAATCATTTGAAGCTGCCTTCGTCAGATCGATTTAATGCAAAAAATAAAGCTTCATCCAGATTCAGCGCAACGAGGCTTGATGTGTTATCCTGAATATTCCTGCTTCTCAATACATTTAACGACAAAATCCCATTTCCACCATGACTAAAAGCGATTTTGAAAACAAAAGTCTTGTGTTAATTGTGCTCATTTCATATCTGCTGAACTTGCTGTTGGGATGGACAGGCTTTCTTTGTAGTCCTTCTTCGGGTGCACAGGTGCTAATATATCAGATAGGTAATGCATTTGCTATTTCGGCCTCCGTGATGGCTGCGAGATACACCGGCCTGCGCGGGCAGCATGTTGCAGCCTCCGCCTATATCTTATTGGGTATTACGCATGGTATCTCACTGGCTGCACTCACACCCACAGGTATCAACCCCGACCGGGAAATCACTATGGCCATGCCCATGATTCCGGCGCTGATATTTATTTTCTGGTGCGACCTTTTTCCGCGCTGGCTAAGACTGACCGGCATAATTCCCAGTATTTTCTTTGCCATGATTTATATTCATTTTCACGCCGGAAAACCCTACTTCGACTGGTCATTATATGCCGGCTACGGTACCTTGCAGGTAATGGAGGTGCTTTGGGGAATCTTCCTATACAAAGACTGGAAAATGATCAATGCCACGCGGCAACTTCCATAATCAGTCACGCTTCCCTTGGCACAGGCAAACCATATTGTAGCCTGGTAAAATTCACTTAAAGCTGTTTCTGCCTGAATTACCAAAAATTAGTTTCCAGTATTCATCCAGGTTTTTGAACCCACATTTTGCAGTTCAAAAACGCATGGGGTTTAACCCCGACGCAGCACTGCTTATTGTTTGCGAAACATTTTCTTTCCATGAAAAAATGAGCTAATCCTTAGCGCTGAGTCGCAGCTAAGCGGGATGGTACGGGTTGAAAAATCAGGACTGAAATCATTACCATGAAAATCAATGCCTTAAGTCTGCTGTTTTAATTTTTTGTTTTAATCATTTGTTTAAATCAATTATTCAATTTTATCTTTGCCACGAAAGCGAAATCCCGGTGGCTGCAACAAACAACAAAAAAAAGGACCTCACTGCCAAGGAAAAAATCAAAACGGCAGCGCAGAAGGTTTTTATGAAGAAGGGATACGGCGCTTCCCGTACCCGCGACATTGCCGAGGAAGCAGGTATCAACCTCGCCCTGCTCAATTACTACTTTCGCAGCAAGGAAAAACTGTTTCATGAAATCATGATGGAACATGTTCAGCGACTTTTCGGGACAGTCGCTCCCATCATTAATGATCCTTCACTCACACTCGTGGCTAAACTCGAGCAACTTGCTTCCGCCTACATCGACCTTTTAACCGAATACCCTGACCTGCCCATGTTTGTATTGAATGAGCTGCGGAAGCAACCCGATCTCTTTAAAAAGCAAATGAATCTTGAACAGCTGCTGAAGAATTCCAGCTTCCTTCGACAACTCAAGGAAAAGCGAAGCGATGTGGATCCGGTGCAATACCTCATGAATATCATGGGTCTCATGCTGTTCCCATTTTTAGCCAAACCGGTTTTCCTTGCCACCGGCCTGGCCAGCGAGAAAAATTTTGCGGCACTCATGGATCAGCGTCGCCACCTGATTCCTAAATGGATCAAAGCTACTCTTCAAACCAAGTGAAATCACTTTTGCAATGAGAATCACTTTCATCACACTGCTCCTCCTGCTAAGCGCTCCTGCTCTTTATGCACAGCTCACCCTTGATTCGTGTCAGCAGAAAGCGCGGAGAAACTATCCCGCCATCAGACAATTTGAGTTAATTGCCAGGTCTGCAGAATATAATCTTAAGAATGCCAACAAAGCCTACTATCCGCAAGTTGGTTTGAACGCAATCGGTGGCTACATCATTCAAGGCCTGCCGGCCTTCCCGGGAAGCGAGCCGAGCGATAAACTGCAATTCATCGGTATCGGCCAACTCAATCAAACCATCTGGGATGGTGGCGCTACCGGTTCACAAAAACAAATGATCCGCGCAAATGCCGCTGTTGACAGCGCCGCCAATGAAGTAACACTATTCAGCATTCGTGACAGGGTAAACCAGTTGTATTTCGGTATGCTACTCATTGATGAACAATTGAAACAGGTGGCATTACTGAAAGGCAATCTGCAACGTAACCTTGACGCTGCCATGCTCGCCATGCAAAACGGGATTGCCTATCAGCCCGATGTTGACATGGTGAAGGTGGAACTCATCAAGGCACAGCAGAAAGAAACAGAATTCCGGAGCGCACGAACCGCTTATATCCAGATGCTTTCACAGTTGATCGCAGAACCGGTAGCGGAGGATGTCACCATCGAAAAACCGTTAATTAGTGATGCTTCCCTTTTCAGTACCATCAGCCGGCCAGAGCTTTTCCTTTTCGACAAACAACGACTGCTGGTGGATGCGCAAATGAAAAGTGTGAATGTGGGATATATGCCCAGGATTGGGCTGATGGGCGCCGGAATTCTTATTGAACCGGGCACCAACTTCGGCGCCGCAACAATCAATACGCTGGCCATTGCCGGTTTAAGTCTTTCATGGAACACGGCCGGCCTTTATCGTGGCAACAGCAGCAGGCAGCTGTCAAAGATCAGTCTCGAAAAGATCAATAATCAGCAGGAAACATTCCTCTTCAATACGCAGCTTCAAATGACACAAACAAAAAATGAGATGAACAAACAGCAGACCTTACTGCAGCAGGATGACCAGATCGTGGCCCTGAAAGAAAGCATCCGCAAGTCATATGAGCTGAAGTACGGGAATGCCATGGCCTCGATGAATGATGTGCTCATGGCGGAAAGCGGGGAGAGTGAAGCGCGTTCCAACCGCGCACTGCATGAAATACAGTTCCTGATGAGTGTATATAACCTGAAAACAATTTCCGGACACTGATGAATTCGAAGCGGCAAAAACAGCAACCTAACAAAGGCGAAATCAAAATTCGCCTGGTCAACCTTTGAAAATTAAATAATCATTGATCGTTCATAAAATCTTTCAAACGTGAAAAGTTATTCCACCACAGCACTTTTACTTGCGGCGCTTCTCGCCTCCTGTAACAACAAGGACAACCCCTACGACGCTTCCGGAACATTTGAGGCCAACGAAATTATCGTTTCATCACTCGCCAACGGGCAGCTCATGGAGTTCAGCGTCGAGGAAGGTGACACGCTGAAAGCTAATGTGACGGTAGGTTTTGTGGACAGCACACAACTGTATCTTACCAAAATGCAATTGCTGGAAAACCAGAAAGCCATTCTTGCAGGACGGCCCGACGTACAGAGCCAGATCAATGCCACCCAAAAGCAGATTGACAATACAATGCTCGACAGGCAACGTACGGAGAACCTGGTAAAAGGTAATGTAGCCACCCAACAGCAACTCGATGATGTGAATGCAAAACTCGCCGTACTGCAGGCACAACTGGCTGCACAAAAGAGTGCGCTGAACAATACTACTTCCACCCTGAATGAACAAAGCAATGCTGTTTCAGCACAGCTCGCGCTGGTAAATGATCAGTTGAAAAAATGCCGGATCGGGAATCCGATTGACGGCACCGTAATCGCTACCTACGCGAATGCCAGTGAAGTGACAGGCACCGGAAAACCCCTCTATAAAATTGCCGATCTCTCTGCCATGGAGCTCCGGGCCTACATCACTGGTGATCAGTTTGCCAATGTGAAACTCGGACAGAAAGTGAAAGTGATGATTGATGATGGAACCGGACAGTATCGAACCTACGAAGGTGATGTGGATTGGATCAGCAACAAATCAGAGTTCACGCCTAAAACTATCCAGACAAAAAATGAGCGGGCGAATCTTGTTTACGCAATTAAGATCAAAGTGAAAAATGATGGCTTCATCAAGATCGGTATGTATGGGGAGGTAAAATTCTAATGTCATTGCACAACTCAGTAAAGCGATTATCCGATAAAGGAGCAAGAGATTCCGTAACACATCGAATTCAACCACAATAAAATGCAAACCGCTACTCTTCAAAACATCATCAAGCGATACGGCAAAGACAAGGTAGCCGTAAATGATGTTTCCATTTCGGTAGAAGAAGGAGAACTGTTCGGGCTGATTGGCCCTGATGGTGCCGGGAAAACGAGCATCTTCCGCATCCTGACCACCTTGCTCATTCCTGACGGTGGTAGCGCCACCGTTTGCGGGTTTGATACCGTGAAAGATTATCGAAGCATCCGCAGCATCGTGGGTTACATGCCCGGCAGGTTTTCACTGTACCAGGATTTATCGGTGGAAGAGAACCTGAACTTTTTTGCCGCCGTGTTCGGCACTTCCATCGAAGAAAACTACGAGCTGATCAGGGATATATATGTACAGCTCGAACCGTTTAAAAAAAGGAGAGCCGGAAAATTATCAGGAGGCATGAAGCAAAAGCTCGCCCTCTGCTGTGCACTTATTCATGAGCCACGGGTGCTGTTCCTGGATGAACCGACTACCGGCGTGGACGCCGTTTCACGCAAAGAATTTTGGGACATGCTCAGACGGCTCAGAGAGCGGGGCATTACCATACTTGTTTCCACACCTTACATGGATGAAGCCATCCTGTGCGACCGCATCTGCCTCCTGCAGAACGGACAGGTTCTTTCCATAGACTCTCCACAAAACATTACCGCCGCCTATACTGATGATCTCTATGCCATGAAAGCCGGTAACATGTATGAGCTCATGAAAGTAATGCGCGCTTTTCCGAATGTGAAAAGCTATCTCACATTCGGCGACAGTGCCCATGTTTCATTCAAGGATAACACCGTGCAGGAGCAGGAAGTGATTTCTTATGCATTAAACAACGGTTTACAGCAGGTGGAACTGCGAAAGATTGCGCCCACGATAGAAGATGCATTTATTAAATTCCTAAGCTGACGCAGATGAACGACCCAGTGATCATAGCAGAGATGCTCACAAAACGCTTCGGTGCTTTCACCGCGGTGGATGCCATAAGTTTTGACGTTCAGCGTGGAGAGATTTTCGGGTTTCTCGGAGCCAACGGCGCAGGAAAAACAACTGCCATGAAAATGCTCTGTGGCTTGCTCATTCCCACTTCAGGCAGTGCAACGGTTGCCGGTTTTGATGTGTATCATCAAACCGAAAAAATAAAACGCAGCATCGGTTACATGAGCCAGAAGTTTTCACTCTATGAAGACCTGACTCCATTTGAAAACATCGATTTCTTCGGTGGCATTTATGGTTTGACACGAAAGCAGATCAAGAGCAAGGGCGAACAGATGATTGAAAAAATCGGGTTGAAAGATCAGGCGAATGAATTGGTGAAATCATTACCACTCGGCTGGAAGCAGAAGCTTGCCTTTCTGCTGGCCATTATGCACGAACCGCAAATTGTTTTCCTGGATGAACCCACCGGCGGTGTAGATCCGGTTACGCGCAGGCAGTTCTGGGATTCCATTTATGAAGCTGCCAGCCGTGGTATTACCGTATTCGTTACCACCCATTACATGGATGAAGCGGAATACTGCAACCGCCTGTCTATCATGGTGGACGGAAGAGTCGAAGTGCTGGACACTCCACAGCGAATGAAACAACAATTCGGTGTGGATACCATAGATGAAATCTTTTACCGGCTGGCAAGGGGTGCTAAGAGGGGCGAATGATGAGGGTGTGCATGCAGGCACCATCAAAAACTGATTTTCTGAGCAAGATGAACAACGCTTTACAAGAAGAAAATATGGCTGAATACCGGTTAATATTTTTAAGGGAAACTAAGTATTTCAAGATCTCTGAGCTTCAATCCTTGAATAACGGTTGCCGGGAAATATGCAGGTTATTCATCAGCATGGTGAAAACAATAAAAAACAAACGCAACACGTAAATCATTCTCAATGGTGCACTACTCATTCTCATTTGATCTGCAAAATCACTCACGCTGTTCCCTGTGTACTAACTATCGTCCATTGTCCACCGTCCACTGCTCACTGTCCAACACATGAAGCAATTTTTTCTTTTCGTCCATAAAGAGTTCCTGCATGTAACCCGTGACAGGAAAACGCTGCTCATCCTGTTTGGCATGCCGGTGATCCAGGTGCTCCTCTTCGGCTTCGTGTTAAGTAATGAAATAAAAGACACCCGTATTATCATCGTGGACTATGCACAGGATGCGGCTTCGCAGCAACTCACTGCAAAAATTGAAGCGAGCAATTACTTTGACCTGGAAAAGCATGTCCTTTCACAAGAGCAGATTGAAGAAACCTTCCTCGAAGGAAAAATCAAAGCTGCCGTAGTGTTCCCTGTTGGTTTTTATCAGGACCTCCTGCATGAGAAAACAGCGCAGGTTCAAATCATTACCGACGGCACAGATGTCAATACCTCGAACCTGGTGTCCGCTTACCTGGGTGCCATCATCTATGATTACCAATTGACCATGCTGCCCACGGGCAGCGCTGGTTACCGCATCAACCCTGAAATCAGGATGCTGTACAACCCACAGCTGAAGGGCGCTCCCAACTTTGTTCCGGGTGTGATGGCCATGGTGCTGCTACTCGTTTGCGTAATGATGACAGCAATCGCCATCGTAAGGGAAAAGGAACGGGGAACCATGGAAGTGCTGCTTGTATCGCCATTCCGCCCGTCATGGATTATACTTTCCAAAGCAGCTCCCTACCTATTCCTCTCTCTGTTAGACCTCACAGCGATTTTACTGCTGAGTGTATACGCGTTGGATCTTCCGATCAAAGGAAGCGTGCTGCTGCTGATGATGGAAAGTGCGCTTTTTATCCTCACCTGCCTCACACTAGGCATTCTGATTTCCATTCAAACAGATTCTCAGGTGGTGGCGATGATGATTTCGTTGCTCGGCATGCTGCTTCCCACACTCCTGCTCAGCGGCTTCATGTTCCCGGTGGAAAACATGCCGGTGATCCTGCAACTCATTTCCAATATAGTACCGTCGAGATGGTACTACATAATCGTGAAGGAGGTGATGATTAAAGGTGCCGGCTTTGCTGCTGTGTGGAAAGAGACGCTGATTTTAGCCTCTATGACAATGATACTATTTATGATCAGCATGAAACGATTTAAAATCCGATTGCAATGAGGGTGATGCTTACCATATTGCGAAAAGAGTTCCGACAGATATTCCGTGATCCGGCCATCCTGCGGATAATCTTTGTGGTTCCCATTATTCAGTTCATCATACTGCCGTTCGCCGCCAATTATGAGTTCAGGAATATTAACCTCGTGCTGGTGGATCATGATCACTCCGGTTATTCCCAACAACTCATCAACAAAATAACGGGAAGCAACTACTTCAGGCTGGTAGATAACAGCAGCAACTTTACAGCGGCATACCGATACATAGAAGATGACAAGGCTGACCTGATCCTGGAAATTCCTTCCGGTTTTGAACGCAACCTGGTGCGCGAACATCAGGAAGAAGTTTTTATCGCCGTGAACGCCATCAATGGCATCAAAGCGAGTCTCGGCGGCAACTATCTGACGAGCATCATAGCTGATTACAGCCGTGATATTACGATACAACTTACCTCCCCGGAGGGAAGTGAAAAAGCGGGCATCGAGATAGCGGTATTGCCATGGTTTAATCCGCAGGAGAATTACAAGATTTTTATTGTTCCCGGAATACTGGGACTACTCGTTTCTGTGATTGGCGCACTACTGGCCATCTTCATTGTGAAAGAAAAGGAAATAGGCACCATCGAACAGATCAATGTGACACCGATAAAAAAGTACCAGTTTTTAATGGGCAAGCTCATCCCCTTCTGGATCATTGGTAACTTCGTATTTTCTATTGGACTAACACTGGGTTATTTTATCTATCATATCGCACCTGCCGGCAGCCTCTTTGTCTTGTATATTTTTCTCGCCGTGTACTTGTTAACTGTTCTCGGCCTGTCCCTGTTTATATCTACTTTCTGCCAAACACAGCAACAAGCCATGTTCGTGGGGTTCTTCTTCCTCATCATCTTCATTTTACTCAGCGGGCTGTTTACACCGATTGAAAGCATGCCCGTATGGGCGCAGTGGGTAACAAAATTCAATCCCATCAGCTACATGATTCAGGTCATGCGGATGGTGATTCTGAAAGGAAGTGATTTGCGCGATATTCTTCCGCAACTGGCAACCGTATCACTCATGGCAGTGACATTGCTAACACTGTCTGTTATGAACTACCGGAAGATGAGTTAGAAAGATATTGTGATTATTAAGAAGGCCTGACGTCCTCTCATTTACAAGTGATAATTCTCGCAGTCAGCATGTATCATCAGAAAATTCTCCCATTTACGCATACCCCTGCATCCTCTATGATTGGTAAAGAACATTTCAATCTGTCGTCACCCATTGGATCACACCTTGTAAAGTATATCCACCTGCAAAATCCTATTCATCACATAGCCACTCTTACAACAGTATTTTACACGCAATAAACACCTCTATCGCTGATAAAAAAGCACTTTTTTGCGGTATTTTCATGGTACATTTACTTCTCAACTAACGCATCAAAGAAGACCTAACCACTATGCAAAACATTTCCGGCAAACAATCAGCATTCCTCCTTCTCTTTATCACAATTTTTACACAAGGTCTCAGGGCACAATCGAATCAATATCTTGATTTTGATGGTGTGGATGATTATGTGAGCGTCACCAACGGATCAGCAGCAATTACCGGTACAAACGGCATTACCATGACTGGCTGGTTTTATGACAATGCCTTAAGCTACGGACAAGGCATGATGGGCTTCCGGGCCACCTCCTGTGGATTTTATATGATACAACTGAATAACGGTTCCATCGAATGCCGATTTATCAATTCATCTAACACACTATACGAAGTGGTAGCGCCCAACTTCACCACTGTTCCACAGGTATGGCAGCATTTCGCATGGGTGTACAACGGCTCACAGCTTACGCTCTATGTGAATGGCAATCCCGCCGGCAGCAGTGCAGCTTCCGGATCCATTACCAATACCACCACACCTTTTGCCATCGGTAAAAGCATTTTGAGTGGATTTAACTTCCTCTATAATGGGAGAATTGATGAAGTGTCTGTCTGGAATAAAGCACTGTCTCAATCGGAGATACAGGATTTGATGAGTAATGAACTTACAGGCACTGAACCAAACCTGCAGATGTATTACAAATTCAATCAGGGCGTGCCAGGTGCCGATAATACAGGAATCAGCGATTTGATTACCGAAGTAAATTCTCCGACGTATGACGGTGACCTTTTGAACTTTTCACTCACCGGTGCAACCTCCAACTTCAATGGTACACTAAACCCTTCCTTTCAATCCATCTCCTTCCCTCCTGTTGGAACAAAACTCACTTCTGATCCACCCTTCTCACTCAGTGCAACGGCTACTTCAGGTTTACCCATCAGCTATTCCGTCATCTCAGGGCCGGCCACTGTAAACGGCGATATCCTTACACTGACAGGAACACCAGGCACTGTAGTGGTACAGGCCGATCAAGCCGGCAATGGAACGTATGATCCTGCAGCGCCTGTCAGCACTTCCTTTTCAGTAGTAGATCCTGCGCTGAATGTGCCCGTGGTAGATGCCCTCAACCCCATTGCTGGTGGAGATATTTATATGCCGCAGCTATCTGCCATGCAGCTCGCCGCCATGGTCACTATTTCCGATACACCTTTGTTTGCCGTGCAGGGCGTACAGTTTATTATCAACGGACAAACGTTGCCTGCCGCAAGTCATCCCGGCCATCATTTTACGGCCTGGTGGACTCCTCTTGCCTTCGGAAGCTACACCATTCAGATTGTTGCCACCAGTAATTTTGGCGCAACCTATACAAAAGAAGTTACGGCTAATGTTGTGCAGGGTGTTTCAGATATTAACGGTGTTACCGCTTTCAGCGGCCTTTGGCTTGATTCGGGAACGCCTTCTTTACTGGCTACAGGTAACCTGCCATCCTATGTTGGCGCTTTCGATACCATTATTGCAACATTATCTGTAACCTGCCCCACCGGCGGATGCGACCCGTGGGATCGCGTGGCCAGCGTGGATGTGATGAGTCATGAAGGGGAATGGTTTGAGGTGATCCGCTACATTACACCATACGGCGTGCCCTGCTCACACAGCATTAACCTGGCTGATTACATGTCGTTGCTGCAAGGCAAGGTTACCTTCAGAGCTAATTGCCTTACGTTGACCAACGGTTACTTGTATCAATTGAAATTCGATTTCAAACAAGGCGCTCCTCCTCACAACTACAGCAAGGTGACACAGGTATGGAAAGAAATTTATCCGTTCGGCGATTATGCGAATCAGCAGCCGGTGCCTGATTTCAACTTCACTTATCCTGCGCTTACAGTTGCTTCAAGGCTGAAACTCGTCAGTACCGGACACGGCTGGGGCACACTTAATACTGGTAATGCAGCGGAATTCTATAATGCCACACATGATATTCAGGTGAATGGAAGTAATGCATTCTCTCAACATAACTGGACAACCTGCAATCCCAATCCCGATGATTGCTCACCGCAGAATGGTACCTGGACTTATAGCCGTGCAGGATGGTGCCCGGGTTCTATTGCCCGCTACTTTGATTTTGATATGACACCATACATTTCCACATCCAATGTAAGCCTGGGTTATAAATTCCTGTCCACTTATATTGATCAATGTCACCCCAATAATCCTAATTGTGTGACAGGCACTACCTGTTCCAACTGCAACGATGGCTTCAATCCCACATTGGATGTCAATTGTAACCTGATCTCCTGGTTTGATGATCCTTCGGCAATAACATCGGCCGGCGAAATCAAAAACTTTGACTTTGCATTGTATCCCAATCCATCAAACGGCACATTTATCATCACAGGTGCCAACCCGGCATATAAGATTTTCACGGTTACTGTATCTGATATTATGGGACATGAAGCGAAAGAATTTACCTGGAACGGTGAAAAAACCACCCTTGATCTTACAGGTTATGCAAAAGGTATTTATGTAGTACAGGTAAGAGATGAAGCCAGCACAATGGTCAGGAAGGTGGTTTTACAATAGCATGGGTTGATGTGCATAATCATTTTAAAGTAGTGAAATTCAAACTGATTTCGAAATGGTCAATGATGTATGATAATGGTTTCTGCAACGAACATGCAAATTCCATATATCTTTTAACCCGGATTTTTCAGTGGAAAAATCCCGCTTCGCTGCGACTCATATCTTTGTTAATTAATTAAAACTGAAACTAAAGTTGGCAATCTGAACTACGACTAAGCACGTTTACACGATGCTGATTCTAAGGAATCGCCAGCTTTGGTTTCTTCTTCCGAAGTTTGAACAGTACCTAAAGATG
>JBGAWA010000095.1:0-17303 GCA_044227805.1 Chitinophagales bacterium
CGATAAGTCGCTTGCTGCCAACCGCAAGGTGTATGTCACCTCCCTGCTGGCCGCCGGTGACGGGTCTATTTATGCCGGCAGCAGCGTCGGTGTTTTTGTGATTAGCCCGTCAGAAAAAAATTCCTTTCTGCAACAAAACGCCTATCGGCCTCGCATCTTGCACCTGCAAAAAAACGGAACCTCATCGTCGCTTATCAGCAATATGGTAAGTTGTCTGGAAGAAGATACGGACGGCATCATCTGGATCGGAACCGGCATGGGAGTATGCAGCTATCAACCCGCTTCGCAGGTTTGCAGCAGGGTTCTCATCAACAAAATACCGGATGAGGTGAATCCTTCTTTCATCATCAGGCATCTCAAAACGGCTGCCGATGGCACTTTATGGGTGGCTACGGATAATGGCCTGGTGGGTGTGAACACACATACTGCAGCTTCTAAGCGTTACCTGAGTAACGAGGCACTGCCCGGCTCCAGGTTTTTATACATTCATGAAAGCCACAGCCGTCAACTTTTATGGATTGGTACCGAGCAGGGATTGCTCTCCTTTGATCCGAAAACAGCACGTTTCGCAAGTTACCCTCAGTCTGGTGATGACTTAGCCATTGCTGCCATACTGGAAGACAATCAGCAAAATCTATGGGTCAGTACGCAGCACGGAATTTTCCGGTTTGATCCAGCCGGTAATAATTCAACAAGATATACAGAAGAAAACGGACTGAGTGCAAATCGTTTCAGTGAAAATGTCGCCTGTGCAACGATGGACGGACGGTTCTTCTTCGGCAGCGAGAAAGGATTTCAGTCTTTTTATCCGGATCAAATTCCGGTTAACAAATCGGTGCCACCCATTGTAATTACCGATTTCCGGTTGTTTAATCAATCTATATTATCCGGCAAAGATGCGCAGCTGGTGAATGATTTTCTACGCACAAAAAAACTGACGCTCCGATACAATCAGAATTTCTGCAGTATCGATTTCGCTGCGCTGAATTTTGATGACGCCGATGCGAACACGTATGCCTACCAGATGGAAGGCATAGATCAGGATTGGGTGATGGCCGGTAATAATCGAACCGCCACCTATACTAATATATCACCCGGCTGCTACACATTTAAAGTGAAAGGCGCCAATAACCACGGAGTATGGAATGAAGCCGGCACTTCCTTGCTTCTGGTGATCACACCGCCGTGGTGGAAGACCTGGTGGTTTTATGCAATCTCTTTCATCGCCGCATCATCGGCGCTGTATGCCCTCTACCGTTACCGCATTAACCAGATCAAAAAAGTATTTTCCATCCGAAGCAAAATTGCAAGAGACCTTCATGATGATATCGGTTCCACCCTCAGCAGCATATCGCTGATGAGCCAGCTCGCGAAAGACGGAAGCGATCATCCTAACAAAGAGCAGGAATTGTTTGAGACGATCAGTACAGCTTCCAAAGAAGCCATGGAGCTGATGAGTGTGATTGTATGGTCGGTGAATCCGAATAATGATAAACTGAGCAATATCCTCATTCGCATGCGGGAATATGCAGGAGATATTCTGGAAGCGTGCAACATCAATCTGCATATCAGGCTTGATGACGAAGTGAAAGACTTTATCATTCCGATGGAGAAAAGAAAAGACTTCTACCTTATCTTTAAAGAAGCGGTCAATAATGTAGCGAAGTATTCCAAAGCGGAGAATGCTACGATACACCTCACGAAGGAACATGGCAAAATGATTATGACCATCCATGATGACGGGCAGGGATTTGAAGTGGAGAAACTCCGATCGGGAAATGGACTGGTGAACATGCAGGAACGGGCGAAATCCATTGGCGGCAAGCTGGAGATCTCATCCCAACAGGGAGAAGGCACCACGGTACGATTGGAAATGCCTGTAGTAACGGGCTGAAACGGTGATGCAATTAACCTGATTCCTTTATTTTAAACATGATTAAATAACATTGCACTATAACTTGATTCACTAAATAATTCCTCAACAATATTCATCGGTCCTCATGCCAGTTCATGTAATAATTTACGAAGACAATAACTTTCTGCGGGAAAGTCTTTCATCTCTCATTACTAAAGCCGAGGGCTTTGAACTGTGCGGTGCCTACGAAAACTGCAATGAAGTGGAAGCGCAGGTGGATGTGCTGAAACCGGACGTCATATTAATGGATATTGAAATGGCCGGCGTAAATGGCATTGAAGGGTTGAAGATTATCCGCAAAAAATTCCCGGATGTGAATGTGCTGATGCTTACTGTTTTTGAAGACAACGATCGGGTGTTCGAAGCGATCTGCGCCGGTGCTACGGGCTACCTGTTGAAGAAGACGCCACCGGCCAAAATACTGGATGCCATCCGTGACGTGGTAGATGGTGGTGCACCGATGACTTCATCAATCGCACGCAAAGTTTTGCAGTTGTTTCCTAAGCAGCCCGCCCGCAGCGAGGAAATAGATAAACTCACGCATCGCGAACAACAGGTTTTGCAACTGCTGGTGAATGGATACAGCTACAAGATGATTGCGGCTGAATTGCAGGTAACCCTGGAAACAGTGCGTACCTATATCAAGCGCATGTATGAGAAATTACGGGTGCATTCCGTCACCGAAGCGATCAGCAAGGCATTTCCCGACAGAAAGATATGAAGCAGTGTGCTGCATGATGGTGAAGAAGAAATCCACTAACAAGCCTCAACACAGCATTGCCAATCGAAAAATACGGGTTGGAAAATCATGAATACCTTCATCCCATGATATTAATCGATCATACCATTGTTTCAGATGATTTACTCAATCAGGCCTTTATCTGCGCGCTCGATAAATGCAAAGGTGCCTGTTGCGTGGAAGGTGATTCCGGCGCACCCTTGGAATACGAAGAAACAGCAGCGCTTGAAACGATTTTTGAAGCGGTAAAGCCCTATATGACGGAGGAAGGTATTGCGTCCGTTCAGCAGTTCGGTAAGTGGCTGATTGACAGTGATGGTGATTTTGTTACTCCGCTGGTGCTCGGCAGGAAGCAGTGTGCTTATGTTGTTTTTGAAAATGGTATCGCTAAATGCGCCATAGAAAAGGCATACTTCGACGGTAAAATAAACTTCAGAAAACCAATCTCCTGCTATTTATATCCGGTAAGAATTACTAAGTACGAACACTATGATGCGGTGAATTATAACAAATGGCACATCTGTGCGCCAGCCTGCGAATTGGGCCAACAACAAGGCATGGCTGTATTTCAATTCGTGAAAGATGCACTGATCAGGAAATATGGAACATCCTGGTTTGAGCAGCTCGAAGGCGCGGCGGCTTTCAAAAAAGAAAAGAATTCCACGATAATCAAATAAGCAGTGATTGGGAATTACTTGCCTCGCAATTGTTTTTGCAGGCGATGTTCCGCTTCAAATGAAGCGATAAAAATGGCAAGCGACAGGATCACCAGGTTTTTAATTATGTATTGGCCGATGAGGTTCGGCACCAAAAAACTTTTCCAGGCCAGTCCCGGTAACAGGATAAGCGGTGCAAAAGTGGTAATGGCATGTGGTATCAGCATGTAAAGCGCCCACTTCTCCTTTCCCGGAAACAACAGGATAATGCCGATTATACATTCATATGAACCAAACAAAACAATAAACAGGTGCCAGGGGATGAACCAGGCCGTATGCTCATAGATAAGATGGACAACGCCGATAGCGGGACTCAATTCCATCATCTTCAAGACACCAAACCAGAAAAAGACTATGAAAAATGCAATTCTTGACAATGGAAGGCTTATTCTGCGAAGGAACAAGAAGAATGAATTTTCATTAGCGATTCTTCTATTATTGAATCTTGTAAAAAATCCTTCTCCCATATCTGTTGTTTTCAGTTGCGAAAGGTAGATAAGTGAAATATTTGTTGGTGTAAATGAAATGTTAACAAAAACGGTTTCAGTTGGCCCTCAGTATTTCCCGGACGCTATGAATAGCCGGTCGTGATCGCGATGAATCCAACTGTACACGGATGATTCAATTGCCGAATCAGGACTATAATTTAGTTCCGATATAATTCCATCATTCATCTTACCTGCTCCATCTGGCCGCCCGCTTCATCAGCAAAAGCAACAATCTGCAAAATCTTCTATTTTCACGCTCCGTCAATGTCCATTACCTTAGATCATATAAAGGCACCTATCGCAAAAGAATTAGAGCTCTTCGAGCAAAAGTTCCGCGATTCTATGAAAAGCAATACGCCGTTGTTAGATGCCATCACTCGGTATATCGTGAAAAGCAAAGGCAAACAGGTGCGGCCGATGTTTGTTTTTTTATCCGCCAAAATGTTTGGTGACATTACCGAAAAAACATACCGTGCCGCAGCACTCATCGAATTGCTGCACACTGCCACCCTCGTGCATGACGATGTGGTGGACGACTCCTATGAGCGACGGGGATTTTTTTCCATCAATGCATTATGGAAAAATAAAATTGCCGTGCTGGTAGGTGACTATTTGCTTTCAAAAGGATTGCTGCTCTCCATCTCCAACAAAGATTTCGGCATGCTGGAACTTGTTTCTGATGCGGTGAGGGAAATGAGTGAAGGCGAATTATTGCAGATTGAGAAAACGCGCAAACTCAACATCAGCGAGGAAGTTTATTTTGAGATCATCCGACAGAAAACAGCCACCCTCATTTCTTCTGCCTGTGCTTGTGGCGCGGCGTCATCGGGCGTTTCAGCGGAAGAGGTTTCGAGGATGAAACTTTTTGGTGAGAAAATCGGGATTGCTTTCCAGATCAAAGATGACCTGCTCGACTACAGCACCGATGACACAGGCAAACCCAAAGGCATGGATATCAAGGAAAAAAAAATGACCTTGCCGATAATCTATTTGCTCAACCATGCCTCCACTGCTGACAGGAGAAAGGTGATCAACACGATCAAGAATTATCATGACCAGAAAGAAAAAGTAAATGAGATCATCAGCATGGTGCTGAAGTCGGGCGGAATAGAATATGCCACCTCTAAAATGAACCTCTATAAAGATGATGCATTGAAATTGCTCACTTCCTTTCCGGATTCTCCATCCAGGAAATCGCTGGAAGAACTGGTGGACTTCACCACTTCAAGAAAGAAGTAACCTGTACCGGATCAGCCATTGTTTGATGATCAGCATCTCTTTCGCATACAACACTGCTCAGTTAACTATTACTTAACATCCTCTTAATAGAAACATTAAACCGCAGCTGGTTCTTTGCATAAATTTTTTTATGCAAAAATTTTTCCCTGCCATCTTATTCATTTTCTATACCATCAGCATACAAGCTGCTCCAACAGGATCGATCGCGGGCCATATTTTTGACAGCAAGAACAGTGAAGACCTGATCGGCGCAACTGTTTCTCTTGAAAACCACCATGAAATTGGGACTGCCACCGATATTGACGGAAGATTCTCACTGGAAGGACTTGAACCGGGCAGCTATCATCTTTTGGTTTCCTATGTTTCTTATTACAGCAAAATAATACGGGATGTGGAAGTGAAAGCCGGTGAAGTCACTATGCTGCAGGTTGCTTTGGAAAGCAATGCCAATGAATTGGAAGAGGTAGTAGTAACATCGTCGTATTCAAAAGAGAACGTGAATTCATTGCTGATCATGCAAAAAAATTTCGCCTCCGTTTCGGATGGAATTTCTGCTGATATTATCCGGAAAACGCCTGATAAAAATACCGGTGACGCCTTAAAGCGTGTCAATGGCGTGACGATTCAAAACGGGCGCTTTGTAATCGTGCGTGGATTGCCCGACCGTTACAACATCGCTATGATGAATGGCTCACCTTTGCCCAGCACGGAACCTGATCGCAAGGTCTTTTCCTTTGACCTGATCCCATCCTTTTTGGTGGATAATATCACTATTGTAAAAACAGCGCAACCTGATTTGCCTGGCGATTTCGCCGGTGGCGTGGTAACGATCAATTCACGCGATGTGCCGGAACGCAACTTCCTCAGCATCAGTGCAGGTACCGGAATCAATACATTGGCGAATTTCAATACATGGTATGCCACCTATGGTGGAAAAACAGACTGGATAGGAATAGATGACGGCACTCGTGCGTTGCCCTCAGGTTTTCCCGGAACAGCCACCATCACAGGGCTTGCCAATTCTGCCAACACTGAAATCCTGGATTATTCACGCATGCTTCCTAATGACTGGTCGTATGAGACAAAAAAATCCGCGCCACCTGGATTCAACGGTCAACTGGTGGGTGGATTGAAAAAACGTACCGGCACATCGGGCAGCTTTGCACTGGTGGGCGGGGCAACTTATAACAGTTCCAACAAGCTTTCGAATTTTTCGAGGTATGATTTTGCCTCCGATGGCACGCCGCAGTATGAATACCATGATGCACAGTGCAAAAACAATGTTTCATGGGGCAGCTTGCTGAATCTCGCTTACAGCTTCAATGAAAATAACCGTATCACCTTTAAAAATTCTTATACCGTCAATACCGATGACATCATGACATTGAGAACCGGAGATGAATTCAGTAATGTGCGTGATGTGAAAGCATATGCTTACAACTACATAGAGAACAACTTATTCACCAGTCAACTGGAAGGGTATCATTACCTGCAGGGCTCTAAAATCAAAATTGACTGGAATGGTGCATATTCAAAAACGAACCGTAACCAACCTGATTACCGCAGGTTATACTACTTCAAGAATTATGAAGATTCCGCCTATGCCACCTATGTTCCGTTTGGTTCAGCTTCTCCAAATTATGGCGGGAAATTCTATGCTGAACTTGCCGAAAATAATTACAGTGCAGGCATCAATGCTGCGGTACCGTTTGTATTCTTACAGCATACAAGCACATTTAAGGCGGGAACATTTCACCAATGGAAATCACGGACATTTGATGCGCGCGTTCTCGGATATGTTGTCTATGATATCGGAAAATTTTATTCCGAACCGGGAAATGCCGATATTTTCTATCAGCAGCCCGGCGACATTTTTTCGCACGACAACATCAGCGAAACAGGATTCAGGATTGATGAAATCACCAACCCTTCAGATGCTTATACCGCTTCATCACAGTTGCATGCCTATTATGCGATGCTCGACAATCAGCTCCTGGAGAAGCTGCGTCTGATCTGGGGAGCCCGCATTGAGTTCTTTGACCAGACCCTTACTTCTTTTGAATACGGAGGCGCACCGGTAGATTATCATACAAGCTCCGGTGATTTTAATAAACTTCCCTTCGATTTTTTACCATCCGTCAATCTCGTCTATTCGCTGACCGGGAAAATAAACCTTCGTGCAGCTTATTCAAAAACCATAGCCCGACCAGAGTTCCGCGAGGTCGCCCCGTTCTCCTTCTACAATTTTGATGAAATGGAAAGCCGCATCGGTAATGATTCACTCGGCAGAACTTCCATCCGCAACTATGATCTTAAGTTTGAAAACTTTTTTGGTAATGGGCAAGTAGTTTCCTTCAGCGCCTTTTATAAAGATTTTGATCATCCAATTGAACAAAAAGTGTATCCGGGTTCAGGTGCCGGTTCCCGCACAGTTACCTGGGAAAATGCACCTGCAGCAACGGTAGTCGGAATTGAAGTCGAACTTCGCAAAAACCTTGATTTCCTCAGCAAGCTGCTTCACTGGAACCAGTTTGACAACTTTACCTTCAACACCAACCTGGCGCTCATTCATTCAAGAGTCGATCAGTCCGGTGATCCCAATGCCTGGCAGCCGGAACGGCCATTGCAAGGTCAGTCACCATATATTGTCAACTTTGGATTAACCTATATAGAGCCGTTAAGTGAACTGGGAATCGGATTATTCTTTAACCAGATCGGCAGAAGGATTGACGCAATCGGTGATAAAAATTATCCCGACATCTATGAAGACCACCGTCCCCTGCTTGATGCCCAAATCAGCAAAAGAATATTTAAAGGCGGTAGCCTGAAGTTGAATATGAATGATATACTTGCAAACAGCCTCACTTTTTACCAGGATCAAAATGTAAACGGAAAACTGGATGTGAACGGGGATGATACAATCATCATCAGGCAGCAAACAGGTACCAACTTTTCAATCTCCTTCAGCTTCAACTTTTAAACCGTAGTTTTTGCCATTCAATGCTGAACTGCACCCTAATTTATTATGGGAAATTCTTTATCATACAATAAGAAGCTGTGTTTACCATTTGCTGTATCAGGGCGCTTCAACTATTGATCATTTTCCGGTAACATACCTCTCTTCTTTCATAGTTCTCTTAACATTAAGCTAAACTTGTGTTAAGACGGAAGTAACATCCTGGTAATAGTTTTGCGCAAACAAAAACAATCATGAAAAAATCTACAACACTATTCCTCCTGATTACGATGCTTTGTGCTCATACAATAACTTTTGCACAGGTGCCGGTTCAGGTAATTTCAGGTTACATTACTAACAACACCACCTGGTCGAAGGAGAATATCTACCTGCTTACCGGATTTGTATATGTGACGAATGGCGCCACCCTCACCATCGAACCCGGCACACTGATTAAAGGCGATAAATTTTCAAAAGGTGCACTCATTGTTTCGCGCGGTGCCAAGCTGATGGCTGATGGAACATCCGCTGAACCCATCATCTTCACTTCCAACGGGCCCACCGGCTTCCGGACGTATGGAGATTGGGGAGGAATCATACTTTTAGGTAAGGCAACCATTAACCAGGCAGGCGGTGAAGCCATCATCGAAGGAGGTGTTGACGATGGCCAGGGTAATGGCACTTATGGAGGTGGTACCGCACCTGATGACAATGATAATTCTGGTGTGTTACGGTATGTGCGCATTGAATTTCCGGGGATAGCCTTTGCACCCAACAATGAAATCAATGGATTAACCTGTGGTGGCGTTGGAAGAGGAACCGTTCTCGAACACATACAGGTGAGCTATTCCGGTGACGACTCTTATGAATTTTTTGGCGGAACGGTTAACGCCAAATATCTCATTGCCTTCCGCGGACTGGATGATGATTTTGATACCGACAATGGTTACAGCGGCAAATTACAATTCCTGTATGCGCTGCGTGATCCGAATATCGCCGATATAAGCGGTTCCAATGGATTTGAATCAGACAATGATGCCACCGGTTCTACAAATACACCCTCCACGCATGCACTTTTTTCCAATGTTACCATTGCAGGACCTAAAGTCACCTCTTCCAGTGCATTTAATGCCAGCTACAAACGAGGTGCACATCTGCGTAGAAATACTCAGGCAAGTATTTATAACAGCATTCTCATGGGATATCCAAGCGGTATCATGGTGGATGGCGCAGCTGCTGAAGCCAATGCCACCGCCGGCGTACTCCAGGTTCGTAATACCATATTATCCGGTTGCGCCAACAGTTTTGAAGTAGCCTCCGGAAGCACTTTTGATATCAGTACATGGTTCAATACACCAGCCTATTCCAATACAATACTCACCGCCAACACCGATGTAATGTTAACGGATGCTTTCAATCTTGCTGCACCCAATGCGGTTCCCGCTGCTGGTTCACCTGCATTGAGCGGTGCTGATTTTTCCGTTGCCAATCTCACTGATCCATTTTTTGAAGCAGTGAATTTCCGCGGTGCATTTGGCACTACCGACTGGACAACTGGATGGGCTAACTGGACACCTAACAATTCAGCTTACACTGCGATCAATGATCCCATCATTATTTCTGGTCTCAACATTTACCCTAATCCCATGAACAACCAATCTACACTTGAACTTCATTTACAGGAAGCTAACATGGTAAATATCGCCATTACCGATTTGTCAGGAAGGATGATCAGCGAAGTGCTCAACGAACAACTGTCTGCCGGCAATCACAATATCAGCATTCAGGCTCCTAATCTTGCCACAGGCTTGTACTTCTTACATGTCAGGGCAGGCTTTGACAACCAAATGATCAAATTGACTGTTGCACGATAATTTATCAGTAACTTAATCGCCCATCCGCTCCGGCTCACCGGGGCGGATTTTTTTTCCCCATTCACCGTTTCCTTGCATCATACATTTGTTCAAATAGGACGTGTGTGCTTTCTATGTATTTACTATTTTCACTGCATTAAACAGCATTGCATGTGGCGTCTTTTGCTTCTCCTCACCTTGTTTCGTTTGACCTTGCAATTTGGAAATGCGCAGGATACAACCCTGCTTGTTGCAGGTCCCATGTTAGGCTACCTTGAGCATCGCGAAGCATTAATCTGGCTGCAGGTGACACCGGCAGTCAGTTCCATTGAAGTAAAATATTATCCCAAAAATCACCCCTCCAATAACCAGACGATTAAATATGCAGGCACACTGGGTGAAGCATACAACCCAGAAAAGATAGTGCTGGCGGATCTTGCTATGAACACGCAATATGCTTATGAAATTTATCTCAACCATAAAAAGCAGTCCTTTCCATACCCATTGAATTTTACAACAAAAGACATCTGGGAATACCGTCGTCCCGCTCCCGGCTTTTCTTTTTTGTTTGGATCCTGCGCCTACATCAATGATCCTCCATCCGACAGGCCCGGCGAAGCCTATGGATTGAGCCCACGCATATTTGATACCATGGCAAAAACACCCGCTGATTTCATGCTATGGCTCGGAGATAACACTTATACCCGTGAATCAGATTACACTTCAAAAAGTGGATTCTATTATCGCTATACGCATACCCGTCGGTGCAGTAATATGCAGCAACTGCTTTCTTCGCGTCCGAATTATGCGATCTGGGATGATCACGATTGACCCAATGATGCCGGGTCATCGTTTGAACTCAAAGATGTTGCACTACAGGTTTTCAAAGATTTTTGGGGGAACAAGTCTTATGGCGAAGCGGACAATCCCGGTGTTTATACAAAATTCACCTGGAGTGATTGTGATTTCTTTTTGATTGACGACCGTTATTACCGGTCGGATGATGCGATGAAAGACAGCAGCAGCGCCAAGCAATTTTTGGGCGACCGGCAATTCACCTGGCTGGCCAACAGCCTGCTGTACTCAAAGGCATCCTTCAAATTTCTCGTTTTTGGCAGCCAGGTTCTCAACCCGATGAATGACTTCGAAAGCTTTCGGTTTTACAAAAAGGAATATGACGCGTTGCTAACCCTTATCAGGGAAAATAAAATTGAAGGAGTGGTATTTCTGAGTGGCGACCGGCATATTTCCGAGATAATCAAGGTCCAGCCGGAAGGGATTTATCCGTTGTATGATGTAACGGGTTCCGCATTTACTTCTCGCAGTTATGCAAAATTTGCAGAAACAAAAGAGTTTAACAACCCATACCGGGTGGTGCCGGTTGCAGTTACGGATCAGAATTTTATGAAAGTGACGATTAGTGGTGAACGCTACAACCGGGTTGCAAATGTTATCGCCATTACCGCCGATAACAAAGTGGTCTGGCAATATGAGATCAAACAAAAGGAATTGAAATGGTAGTTTTTGGGATGGAGTTGCTCTTTATTCTCAGGCTTTCACATTGATACGTCCGATTCATGCTCTCCCACCCTCCAATCAACAACTTATCACTGATTTTTCAACCCTGACTTTTCAAAGGAAAAATCCCGCTTCGCTACATCGAAACAGTACAAAACGCGGCAACGAAATTCCCGTTTTCAGGCTTTGAAATCTGCGCTTACAAAATCATATTCTTGCCGCATTGTCTTACTGCCACAGGCAGGCTTCATTTAGGGTGATCAACATGAAAAAAAGGTTATTTTTGCGCGATGAAAATGACGGCCGGTGAATGGTGTACATTGCTGGAGGGAAATCTGGAAGGAAATCCTGCTTTAGTCATTACCCATCCGGCAAAAATTGAAGAGGCATCAGAAGGTGCTATCAGTTTCATTGCCAATGCCAAATACGAGCATTTTGCATACAGCACCAGGGCTTCAGCGATTATTGTAGCCAATGACCTTATCCTTAAAAAGAGCATCAGCGCTGCAGTGATTCGGGTTGAACAGCCTTACATGGCCTTTACCCGTGTGCTGCAAAAATTCAACAATCCGCATGATGACCTGATTGGCACCGAAGAACCTTCTTTTATTCATGATACGGCATCCATTGGATCTGATGCTTATATTGGTGCTTTCAGTTATATCGGCAAGAATGTGAAGCTCGGTGACAAGGTGAAAATTTTTCCGAACGTTTACCTTGGTGATGGTACCACCATAGGCGATTATACAGTGCTCTATCCAGGTGCTAAAGTTTACCGGAATTGCAGGATTGGTAAGTGCTGCGTCATTCATTCCGGCGTTGTGATTGGCGCGGATGGATTTGGGTTTGCACCACAACCTGATGGAAGCTATATAAAGGTTCCACAGTTGGGAAATGTAGTAATTGAAGATGATGTGGAGATCGGTTCGAACACAAGCATTGATCGTGCGACACTTGGCTCCACCCTTATCCGTCATGGTGTAAAAGTGGATAACCTGGTTCAAATAGCGCACAACGTAGAGATCGGTGAGCACACTGTGATAGCCGCTCAAACGGGCATTTCCGGCAGCACAAAAATCGGGAAGCATTGCAGGATAGGCGGACAGGTAGGATTCGTGGGTCATATTGAAATAGCCGATGGCAGCAGCATCAATGCGCAAAGCGGCATTTCAAAATCAATCAAGGAAAAAAACAGATCGTGGAACGGTGCCCCTGCATTTGAATACACGGCTTCACTGCGCTCGCAATCCATTTTTCGTAATTTGCCGGAATTGGATAAACGGGTGGCGGAACTTGAAAAAAAAACGATGCATAGTCAATAGTATACCATCAGTGAATCATTGTGTGCGGTGTTTGCGGCTCATCAATCCATTCATTGCAAGCATCCGATAAGACAGCTGATCATTAAAGAATCTTTTCCAAAGAAATAATCATGAGCGTATTCCAACAAACATTAAGCAAGCCATTTACCCTTTCCGGAATTGGTGTGCATACAGGTCAAAGCGTGAATCTTACCGTTCGTCCGGCACCGGGCAACCACGGCTATATCTTCAAACGCATGGATATTGAGGGTGAGCCAACCGTGAAGGCCGATGTGGACCTGGTGGTAGATGTATCGCGCGGCACTACTTTGATGCAGCACGGTGTAAAGGTGAGCACTATTGAACACCTGCTTGCCGCGCTGGTAGGAACGGAAGTTGACAACGCGCTTATTGAACTGGATGCACAGGAAGTACCCATTATGGATGGCAGCTCACTCATGTTCGTAGATGCTATCCTGGAGGCCGGTATTGAAGAACAAACCAATTTCAGAAAAGAATATTTCTGCCTGCCGAAAAACATCAGCTTCCGGGATGAACAGAAAAACGTGGAGATGGTGGCTATCCCTTCTGAAGAATACCAACTCACAGTGATGATAGATTACAACTCACCGGTGCTCGGTCCGCAGCATGCCATGGTGGATCATATCAGCCAGTTTAAACAGGAGATTGCGGAAGCGAGGACATTCTGTTTCCTTCATGAGATAGAATCACTGGTTGACAGCAATCTCATCCGCGGTGGTTCGCTCGATAATGCGTTGGTAATTGTTGATCATAAAATAGAAGATGCCAGGCTTAAAAAGTTGGCCGGTCTTTTTAACCGTGAAGACATTGAAGTGGAAGAAGGTTATCTCAACAATGTAGCATTGCGGTACCGTAATGAACCGGCCCGACATAAGCTGCTGGATGTGGTTGGCGACCTTGCTTTGATAGGAACACCCATCAAGGCAAGGATACTGGCCACCCGGCCAGGGCACTCGACCAATATCGCGTTTGCAAAAAAAATCAAAAGCTTTATCAAGGAATCGAAAGCCATGAAAGATATTCCTGTTTACGATCCCAATCTTCCACCCGTGTACGATATACGGAAGATTGAACGGTCGCTGCCGCATAAATATCCGTTCCTCCTCATCGACAAAATCATTGAGATCAGTGATCAGCATGTAGTAGGTGTTAAAAATGTAACCTTTAATGAAAATTTCTTCCAGGGACATTTTCCCGGTAACCCGGTAATGCCGGGTGTTTTGCAGATTGAAGCCATGGCACAAACCGGCGGCATTCTTGTGTTGAATACTGTGGAAGATCCTGAACATTGGGACACTTACTTTCTTAAAATTGATAACGCAAGATTTAAAAACAAGGTAGTGCCGGGTGATACCATGATTCTTAAACTCGAACTGCTAAGCCCCATCCGCCGTGGCCTCTGCGAAATGCGGGGCATCGTGTATGTCGGCAATAAGGTGATGACAGAAGCCGACCTTGTGGCTAAAATCGTCCGTAAAGAGCAACCGTTATCGTGACCAAAATTCCATTAATCAATAACTTTTCTTAACCCGACAATATTCTTAAAAGGCACCATGTCAATTAATCTCACCAGCATTCATGCAAGGGCCAGGATTGGCAAGAATGTGGAAATAAGTCCTTTCGTTACCGTCTTTGAGGATGTAGAAATTGGTGATGGCTGTTGGATTGGCCCGAATGTCACCATTATGAATGGTGCCCGCATCGGAAACAATTGCAAAATCTATCCCGGTGCTGTTATCTCCGGCGAACCACAGGATCTGAAATATCTCGGCGAAAAAACACTGGCCATCATAGGCGACAACACTATTATTCGCGAATGCGTAACCGTTAACAAGGGCACCACTGCCAACCACCAGACTATCGTCGGCAGCAATTGCCTGTTAATGGCGTATGCGCATGTGGCCCACGATTGTGTAATCGGCAACAACTGCGTGATTGCCAACAATGCCGCGCTGGCAGGTCATATCATCATCGAAGATTATGCGGTCTTAGGCGGTGTTTCCGCCGTGCATCAGTTCGTAAAAATCGGGCAGCATGCTTTTGTTTCCGGCGGATCGCTGGTAAGAAAAGACGTTCCTCCATTTGTAAAAGCAGCTAAGGAGCCACTTTCTTATGTCGGCATTAATTCCATCGGACTTCGCAGGAGAGGATACAAAGAAGATACGATCAACCGCATTGAAGATATCTATCGCATCATATTCGTTAAAAATCACAACATCACGAAAGCCTTGAGCCTGGTGGAAGAAGAGTTTGATACCTCGCCCGAGAAAGATATTATTCTCGATTTCATCCGCAATTCTGAACGCGGCATTATGAAAGGCTATACGAATGGTCGGGATGAAAATCACGATTAACAATGCAGGTAAGCGGTTCAACTACGAGTGGATATTAAAAAATATCAACCTTACTTTTCAATCCGGTAATGCTTACGCCATCCTTGGGCCTAACGGCAGCGGAAAATCAACTTTGCTGCAAGTGATTGCCGGCATGCTCACCCCTTCTACAGGTTCCATTACCTATGAGATGAACCAGTCAGTGATTGCACCTGAGGATATCTTCAGACACCTGAGTATTGCAGCACCGTACCTTGAACTGGTCGAAGAGTTCACGATGGAAGAGTTGTTTACGTTTCAGCAGCGGTTTAAGCCCTTCCGCAACAGCATGAGCATTGCCGAAGCGTTAGAGGCTACTGCATTAAACCCCGACCCGTCGAAACAGATACGAAATTTCTCATCAGGCATGAAACAACGCCTCAAGGTAGCCCTGGCAGTGCTTGCCGATGTTCCGCTGCTATTGCTGGATGAGCCTACCAATAACCTGGATGACAAAGGAATAGAATGGTACCTTGCCCTTATTGATAAATATGCCAGGGACCGGCTTATCATAGTATGTTCCAACGTCTCACATGAATATATGTTCTGCACCGAAAAGATTGCAGTAACTCAATTCAAATAGTTAGTTTTTACTGACTATTTTGCTTTGCATAAACTCCTCCATGCCGTCTACCAGTGAAATGCTTGTCGTTTTTTTTTACTGGGCGCTTATCACCGTATTCATATTCCGGATACCATTCTTTGGCAAGTTCGGCATTCCGGCAACCTGGGTAGCAGGCATTCTGCTATGTAAGGTAATGGCAGGTATCGCTTATGGCTACCTCCATCAGGTGAATTACGAAGGTGGCGACACATTCGCCTACTTCAACGATGGTTTGATTGTAACCAGCGCTTTGCAGGAAAATCCTTTAAAATTTCTGCACTTGGTATTCGGCATCACGCACCGTCCACCTGACCACGATATCGCCGTGTACGCATATCGGATGAGTTATTATACCGACATGAGTTCCTATTTCATGGTGCGCCTGCATGCGTTGATGAATATCTTTACTTTCTGTCATTATTATGGCAATGTTGTTCTTTATAATTTTATAACACTCATCGGCCAACTATTCTTATTCCGGTTTTTCACTGCTTTTCAGCCCGGTATCAAAAACGCGGTATTAGCATTGCTTTTTCTTTTGCCATCCATCACTTTCTGGTGCTCAGGCATCCATAAAGATGGCATCTCCATAGCTGCCATCGGTGTCATTTTATATTATGGCGAGAAACTGTTTCACCTGTTATCAGGTTCCGGGATTCGATATCAATCAATAGAATTAGAAGCCATGAATGATGAAGAAGCAGGCAGCATCAACAAACGAAAGCGCAAGCAGGTGATCAGCGCCGTATGGATGCTATCCTGCGGCATTTGGATTCTGTTTGTCGTGAGAAATTATTTGCTGTTGCTCCTGATACCCGGATTTTGCACATTCATCCTGTTACAATATGCACCGCGCTATGCCTTCTTAAAGTACCTACTCCTGTTCGTGCTATTTTATTCATTCGTGTTTCAACTTAAACACTTCAATGCAAACTGGAATTTACCGTTGCAAATGGCTGCCAAGCAGCAGGAGTTTTTTCAAAATCCGGGGGGACGCTCAAATATTGACCTGGCAACACTCAAGCCCGGAATTAACGGTCTCCTTGGTCAGATTCCAACCGCCTTATACCATTGCTTCATCGTTCCTTCTCCGGCAGGTATATCTTCACTATGGCAACTACCTGCGGTAATAGATAACCTCACGATATTGCTGTTGCTTTTTGCGGCGCTGTTTTTTGCAAATAAACGAATGGACAAGAGAACAAAATCTTTAATGCTGCTGTGCCTGTTCTTTGCGTTGTCAGTGTATATTTTTACCGGCAGTATTGTACCGAATCTGGGGGCATTAGTGCGTTATAAAATGCCGGGCACGCTATTCCTCTTAGCAGGGTGCGTCTTAGTTTTGGATGGAAAAAAGATAAGACACCTGCTGCGGTTCAGGACGCCATGAATCAACCTGCTCCCCGCAGCCGCATTGCTTCCTTATTGCTTCAGCAGTTTCGAAACCAGCTGCTGGCCATTGAAATTAACTTTCGCCAAATATATGCCCGATGGTAATCCCCGCAGATCAAGCAATATATCATTGTTGCCTTCCTGTAATTGTGCGGCATTCGTCATCAG
>JBGAWA010000096.1:0-18052 GCA_044227805.1 Chitinophagales bacterium
CATTTCATTCACCAACCATTTATTATTCCTGTCAAGAAATAGCTCTATTGCAAATATTCCTACTCCACTCATACAGGCTACTACCTTCATCGCCAGGTCATTTGCCTTTTTCAGCAAATCCTTTTTGAGAGAAGCCGGGCAGACAAGCCATGTCACCAAGTTGGCGACCGGATCAAATTCCATTTCTACCGGCGGAAAACAATTCATGTTTCCCTTACTATCTCTTGCCACAATAATGGAAATCTCCTTCTTGCACTCTATGAATGCTTCCAGCACAGATGGTGTATTAAAGGGAATGATTCCCTGTTTCAACACTTCATCAGCCTGCATCACCCGCACTCCTCTGCCGTCATATCCTTCTTTTCTCGATTTAGCGACAAATTTTTTCCAGCGAAACGCTTTGATCACCGCCGGCCATTCCTTTTCATTGTTGACGAGTTGAAATTGCGCAGTCGGTATTTTATTGTCGCGGTAAAATTGCTTCTGCAATCCTTTGTCCTGCACCATCTGCAGAATCTGTGGTGCCGGAATCAGCGTCTTTCCTTCCTTTTCCAACTCAAAAAGAGGCGCTGTATAGATGTGTTCGATTTCGTAGGTAAGCACATCCGCCACTTCTCCCAATCTCCTGAGCGGTCCGGCTTCAGCAATACTGCCGACGATATGATCATGCGCGATCACGGCAGCAGGACAATTTTTATCAGCATCCACTATAACACATTCAATATTGTAACGCAGCGCTTCTTCAATGAACATGCGGCCGAGTTGTCCACCGCCTATCACTCCTATTACCGGTTTATTTTTCATGAGATCACAACGTGTGTGCGCTGTTACAAAGGACGCAAAGGATTTGGAAAGACACAAAGAATACTTTTAGTCCGGATTTTTCAAAAGAAAAACCTGGGCTTTGTGAACTGTCCACCCGCAACTGAAGCAGCGTGCCCGCACGAGCCATAAAAAAATACATCCCGGCAATGCCGGGATGTATACGTACTTAATTGCAATTGGCAATGCTAACCATTTATAGCATACTGCCGGCTGACGTTGTATCAAACAACCGGCAAAAAGATCATGCTACCAAACTTTACCGCGAACCGCTTCGCTGCGGTACATCTTATCACCTTCCTTAACACCGAAAGCCTGGTAGAATTCAGGCATGTTAGATAGGGTTCCTATCACACGGTATTTCCCGGGTGAATGCGGATCCATCACCAGCCGGCGCTTCTGTTCTTCAGGCCTGAATGATCCGGCCCATACCTTTGCAAAACTGATGAAGAAGCGCTGATCAGGCGTCATACCATTAATCACCATCGTATCCTGCTTATTGCCGGGTGATGCTTTTTTAAATGCATAATAGGAAATGGTCAAACCACCAAGATCCGCGATATTCTCTCCCTGTGTCAATTCGCCATTGATGTAAAAACTGTCAATGGGTGAATAGGTGTTGAATTGTTCGGTGATCAGTTTTGTACGGCTGTCATACTGCTCGCCATCGGTTTTTGTCCACCAGTCTCTGAGGTTACCTTCCGCGTCATACTGTCGTCCCTGATCATCGAATCCATGCGTCACCTCATGCCCGATCACGGCACCAATGGCACCATAGTTAACAGCATCATCACCATCAGCGTAGAAGAATGGCGGTTGAAGAATAGCCGCGGGAAAAACAATTTCATTATTGACCGGATTGTAATAAGCATTGACTGTCTGCGGCGTCATGAGCCACTCCGTTCTGTCTACTTCAGTGCCCAGCTTATTCAGATTCCTGTGTGATTCAAAGGCAATGGCACGCGCTACATTCAGGATGAATGGTCCCCTGTCAATCTCCACACTTGAATAATCGCGCCACTTATCAGGATAACCGACCTTGATCATCAGCTTACTCAGTTTTTTCTGCGCATACTGTTTTGTGCTGTCAGTCATCCAATCCACTTTGGCGATACGCTCACTATAGGATGCAATCAGGTTGCTAATCAGTTCCAGCATGCGCTCTTTAGAAGCCGCGGAGAAGTTGGACTTCACATACTCTTCACCAACCAATTCACCAAGGCAATAATTTTCAAGATCCTGAATGCGCTTCCACCTTGGGTCAATCTGCTCAATACCGCGAATTGTTTTGCTGTAAAAATTAAAGTCTTCGGTGGCATATGCCGCGCTGAGATTGGAAGCAGCGCTGTTGATGACATGAAATCTGTAATAAGTTTTCCAGTCATCAATGGCAGCAGTTTTAAGTGCTTCATTTACCTTCTTGAGGTACAAAGGCTGGCCGATGATCAGCGAATCAAAAGGCTTGAGCTCAAGCGATTTGAAGTAAACATCCCAGTTAATGGCAGGATATTCCTTTTTCAAATCCGTGACTGCCATTTTATTGTAGGTTGCATAAGGATCGCGCTGTTCAACCCTTGTCATTGAGGCTTTGGCAAGCCCTGACTCGATATTCAGGATCGTAGCTGCATTTTTTTCCGCGGCAGCCTGGTCATCGCCCAACATCGTAAAATACTTGGTGATGTGCCTGGCATACTCCTCTCTGATTTGTTTTGATTTCGCATCAGCGAGGAAATAATAATCGCGGTCGGGCAGGCCTAATCCTGTCTGGTTAAAATAGAGTATATACTTCTTGCTGTTTTTTTGATCCTGATCCACATAAACACTTAACAATGCTGTGATATTTACCAGGTTGGCCTGCGCAGTAAACCGGATGACGTCGTCTGCTGATTTAAAGGCAGCAATTGAATCGAACCATGGTTTTAGCGGTGTAATTCCAGCCTGTTCAATCGCCATTGAGTCCATACCGGAAGCAAAAAAATCGCCCACCTTTTGTGTGCTGCTTCCTTTTGCAGCATTCTTGTCCGCCGCAGCGGCCTCAAGCACTTTACGCACCTTGCTTTTAACAGAATCATCCACTACTTCAAAGGCCCGCCAGGAACTCTCCGTGGCAGGAATAGGATTGGCAGCAATCCATTTTGCATTGACAAACTCATAAAAATCCTGAACAGGATTATAGGTTGAATCAAAAGTGGTTACGTCAATCGCGGTGTACACTTCAGGCATATCCTTTTTTGAGGGAGTGCATGATGCAAAAAACAGGAACCCTGCAACGGGGGCAAGCAGTAATTTCTTCATGAATGATTGGGGGAATTTTAAGATGTCGAAAGAGAATTAATTAAATCAAGGAAATGAGCCGCAGATGGCGGCAATACCGTAACCTTTTTTAGCGGCGCAAAGATAACAGTCTTTGCCGTGAATCATAGGTAATCTTCCGATATTTCGGCAAAAGTGCAGGATTGTTCGACATATAATAATTCATCGCAGACTTTTGATTTATCGCGGAAGGGGCAGAATGATGTATTTTCGCCTCTCGTATACAGGATTAAATTAATTCAACTCTTTCCATTCATTAAAAAGTTGCTTTTCACCTCTTCAAATTTGTATTTTTAAACTTAACCTGCTTTCCTAGTTCTCTCAGCTTTCTACCATAAAAATTCAATTATGAAATTTATCCTTACCCTCTTCATTTACTTCTCATTTTTAGCGGTCGCCTTTGCGCAGTTTAACTACGTTAATCCCATTCCCGGCTCTTCCCATCATCATCCGCAGGCAACCATACTGCTTAAAAACGGGGCTTACATTGACCGTAAGTCAGTCATGGAAAACAACCTGGTGGAAATAACCGGTTCAAAGAGTGGTAAACATACCTGGACGGCACGACTGTCAGACGATGACAAAACCATCATCATCAAACCGGATATACCATTTGATTTTGGAGAAGTTGTTTCCGTTNNNNATTTCATTCAACTTTGGAATCCGCAATAAGAATTCTGAAGCGGAAGAAGCCCAGATCAGGCAGGCAAGATGGCAGAATTTTATGGATGAATATGGTTATGATCCTGCTGCAAAGCCGGCGCAGAAAATCACCTACCCGCTGGATTCAATGCCACCCTATACTGTCAGCATAAACAATAATCCTGCTCCCGGACGCATCTTTTTTACCAATCATGAAGACCAGTCAGGAGAACAGCCGGGCACCAACTCCTTTTCCACCATTATCGAAAATAATGGTAAAATGATCTGGGCCAGGGATCTCGGGCAGAATGGCCGTGACTTTAAACTGAACGATAACGGATATCTCTCTTATTTCTCCAGGGACAATGCGCAGTGGATGATACTGGATTCAAATTATTATGTGATTGATTCGGTGCAATGCAAAAACGGTTATGAGATGTCGACCAATGATCATGATGTTATGATGTATGCCGACGGTCATATCTTTTTATTGGCGTATGATATTATGGTTACGGATCTCACCGCCTATGGCGGATTGCCGGATGCAAATGTTCAATTCCTAGTGCTACAGGAACTCGACCAGAACAGGGATGTAGTTTTTGAATGGCGCAGTGAAGATCATTTTCAATTCACGGATGCCAATCAGTATACACCGCTCACTAATCTGAATGTTGACTATGTGCATGGCAATTCCATTGAGCGCGACTTTGATGGTAACATCCTGATTTCCTGCCGAAATATGGACGAGCTCACCAAGATCAATCATCAAACTGGTGCTATTATCTGGAGAATGGGTGGTGAGAATAATCAATTCACCTTCGTCAACGATAACAACATTAAACATTTTGCCTCGCAGCACGATCTGCGCCGCTTGCCGAATGGCAACATTATGATCTTTAACAATGGAAACAAAATGACTCCGCAGATATCAAGCGCAAAAGAATATGCACTGGATGAGACCAATAAAATTGCGACGCTAATCTGGTTCTATGAGCATCCCGATGTGAATGGTATTAAAGTGTATGGCGCAGCGACAGGCAATGCACAGCGCCTTCCCAATGGCAATACGCTGATTGATTGGGGACTCGTCGCCAATGGCGTACCCAATCATACGGAGGTTGATTACAATAAGAATATAGTGTGGGAAATGAGTTTTGACAGCGCGAATCAAAAAAGTTACCGGATCCATAAATATGACTGGTATCCATGCAGCAGGATTTCAGGATTTACCATGACAGCCACGCCAAAACCAACTAAAACCACGTTGGCCTGGGGCGCGGCAACCGGTGTAAAAAAATATAAGTTGCAATACCGCCCAATTGGTACCAACAACTGGATTATTGCGCCGGCGTTAAAAAAGAACAAAATCCAGCTAACCGGCTTGCTGCCATCCACAACATATGAGTGGCAGGTGCAAACGCTATGTTCTTTTTCGCCGATGAAGGTTTCAGCCTTTTCGGTGTTAGACACTTTTACTACGCCACCCCAAAAATTGTTGGGTACCGGCATGGCGGACGAAAACCCGCTATCCCTCTATCCTGTTCCTGCAAGCAACCAGTTGAATATTGCCATAAGTCAGCCTGTCATAGCGGATATCACAATATTTAATATGTTGGGTTCTATCATGTACAGCGCTGAAATAAATAATGCAACCGATCCTGTATTGAGCATCAACATAGCGCAATGGCCAGCCGGTACTTATGTAGTGAGACTTGATGAGGGTAAGCACGCATTTGAAATGAAAAAGTTTGTGAAAGAATAATTTTCTCCTTGTAACGTCCTGAAATAGATGGACAGATTTTAACCCGGATTTTTCAGTGGAAAAATCCCGCTTCGCTGCGACTAAGAACTGCTAAGGGTTTGCCCAATTTGTCAAGAAAAGAAAATGTTTCACAAACCCTAAGCAGTTCTACGTCGGTGTTAAACCCGTTGCCGCTTTGAACTGCAAAATGTGGGTTTAAAAGTCCCTGACTGCCTCGGTGGTCAGGGGCTTTTTTATTCCTTATTCCGCAGTATAGAAGAGTAAAGTGGTTTGTACTGACTAATAAATGATGAGGGACTTCAAAACATTACCTTTAATAAAATAAGAAAAAGCTCTAAGCTTTTATCAGTCGCAGGTGGCGGAAAGATTCCAATAAAAATCCAGGAACTAAAAAAAGGGAACACCTTCATTCACACAGATTCAATCAAGGCTACCGCATAAGCGGCAACGCCTTCTTCCCTGCCAATAAATCCCATTCTTTCATTGGTGGTGGCTTTGATAGCAATATCATCTTCCGGGACAAGCAGCACTTCGGACAGTGCCTTTTTCATGGCTGGAATATGAGGATTTATTTTCGGTTGCTCCAAACAGAGTGTTGCATCTATATTGCCCACCTTATATCTCTTTGCCGACAGTTGTTCCATCACATTTTTCAGCAATTCCCTGCTGTCAATATTTTTATATCGCTGATCATTATCGGGGAAGTGGTAACCAATGTCCCGCAATCCGGCAGCACCCAGCAGGGCATCACAGATAGCATGAATTAATACATCAGCATCTGAATGACCGGCCAGGCCCCTCGAAAAAGGTACTACCACACCGCCGAGGACAAGTGGCCTTTCAGCCGCGAGTTGATGCACATCGAATCCAAATCCGATTCTGACTGACAAGGTGTTGGAAAATTAATCCGGTTGGAAAAAAAACTTCAGGTGACAGACAGCTATTCGCTGTCTGACGGAGCTTCTTCAGGCACTTTCTTCATCGCATCAAAGTCGAACAGCAGCGAGAAGCGCAAGGTGTTATCAAGTGGCGTCTTTTGGCTGGATGTTGGAATGAGATAAGAAAAGTTCAAACCAAAAACATTGTACTTGATACCAAATCCTGCGGTGATATACTGCCGGGCACCTTTTGTAGGGTCTTCGTAGAAAAATCCGGCCCTCACTGCAAAAAGTTCGCGATACCAATATTCGGCGCCTGTGGAAATCATGATTTCACGCATCTCTTCCGAGAAACCGCCGGGAGCATCTGTGAAGGAGGTGAAGATTCCTTCTGCCACACCCAAACTCCGGTATGTGCCGGCGGAATCAGGAGTGGGAACGAGTAATTTATTCAGGTCAAGATTGAACGAGAGTTTATTGTAATCATCAAACTGGAAAGTCAGGTCACTTCCAATACCCAGGTTACAGGGCAGGAAGTCTTTGTTTTCTGCAGATTCCGTGTACGTGATTTTATTACCGATATTGGCGATCGTCGCGCCGATACTATAGGAGCCTTTTACCTTTCCAAATTTCGCCGGGTGATTATAAATTGTTGAGATATCTGCCTTCACCGCTTTGCCCGCTTTAATCGGTACATTATTCACGACATAGGATGCCGCGAGATTTGAATACACAAAGCCAAGATTGAGCCCAACACTCAGGTGGTTGGCAAGTTTCCTGGCATAACCAAGATCAATCGCAAATTCCTGCGGATTAAAATCCCCTATCACGGTGCCGGTGGTACTGGTGAAGGTGATGCTACCCAACGAAAAATAACGTAATCCGAAGGCAAGCGCAGAGTTGTCATCCACCTGGTAGTAACCACCAAGAGATGCCAGATAAATATCATTTACCAGCGCTCTCAGCCATGGAGTATAGGTAACGCCCAGCGCCAGCTTTTTTGTGGCAAAAGGAATTTTTGCCGTATTCCAAAAAACAGCATTTGCATCGGGTGAAAGGGCAACGCCCACATCACCCATCGCACCGGAACGCGCATCAGGCGTAATGCGTAAAAAAGGCACTGCGGTATTGATAACATTCACACGGCCATCCAACGAATCAGCAGCAGTCTGCGCTTTAACAACAGCACTAAAAACGGTTACCAGTATTATAAAAGTGCTGGCTGTTCGCAATTGAAAGATCCTTTTCATCAGGAATTCTACTTGTTTTTTAAGAGTATTAAAAAAAGCGGGCAAAGTTAAGTTTTATTTGAGAATGACCAATTTTTCAAAGGCATCCGCCTTCCTTCCATTATCAGTTTGCACGGTTAGTTTATATACATAAACTCCTTTGCCGATGGGGTCTCCGTAATCATCCTTCCCATCCCAGAAAATATTGTTGACGCGGTAGCCGCCTGCTGTTCCGGCATCACTGCAGCCGGCACCGCTAAAGGCCACCATTTCCGGAAGAATGGATTGTTGTATGGTCTTCACCAACTTCCCCGAAATCGTATAAACCTGCACCATTACTTCCAGCATTTGTCCCGGCATATTATGTTCAAACATGAATTCTGTCCGCGTCGTGAATGGATTGGGGTAATTCAAAATATGCGCAAGGGCTAACTCCGCTGAAGTTGACACAATAAATTCCGTGCTTCCTTCTGAGGAGTTGTTGTAAACGTCCCATGCTTTTACCAGCACGGTATGCGGACCTTCACTCATATTGTTGAGCGGATATCGCGCTTCGCCCGATTGATAACTATCCAGGTCGGCTGAATAGAAGTCATTCATCACCAGTGTATTTTTCGAATCATTATCAAGTGTACCGGCAATGTCATGGCCTATGCCGGTGCCTACCGTATTTACTCCGTTGTCATCACTCAGCTTGACCAGTATGCTTGGGTTTTCATCTGTAATTCCGCCGCGCACAAATTTCTCGTCATTCATAAACACTTTCACTTGCGGGCCTATATCATCGATACTGGCTGTATCGCTCACGCCGCCAATCACGATATCGTTTTTATAACCATGTGCATCCACCACGCCATTTTCAGCATAATAACTCAGCTTCCCGAACCCATATTGATAGGAAATATCCTTAGGCACCACAAATGAAAATGAAAACACGCCATTTTTTACGCTGGCCTTTCCGTTGTAGATGATATTCTTCTGCAGTACAAAATTGCGGACCTGGCTGCCCGCATCATTGGAAAGCGTCTGATAGGTAATGGGCTTATCATAAACGGTCGGATAAAGTGTACCATTAAAAGTTGTCATGGTGTTGCCGTTCAAATCATTCACCCTTCCTTCAATGGTAACCCGCTGCAGCGCTTTAATGGTATCAGCAGCGCCCTGAACCGGATGCGAATTGATTGCGGTGGTAATTACATTATACGTCGGATAATTTAAAGATAAAGCAGGATCGCCCAGCAGGGTGAATTTCCTGTTATTTGTATCTCCGCCAATGCTGTTTTTCCCTTTCCTGAACACCTCACCCAATGGCGGAATCACGCCGTCAACAGGGAGAAATACATTGTCCATAAAACCCTGGTTCATCAACTTGTTGGCAGAAGAATAAACCAACCGCACCGTAGTCACGAGTGCAATCGCTCCTCCATTACTGTTCGACAGCAACATCTCTCCCGCCGATTCAATAGCAGGATCATCATACTTGCTGAATTCACAGGTTGCCGTTACAAAAAGGGTGAGCTTATACAGGTTGGTGTAGCTTTCGATATCGCTGATCTGCAAAACACGTTCATGGGCCCATCCGCCTACGCCGCCATGCCCGACATAATTCATCAGCAGAGTTCCATTGCAGATACGGTTGTTGATGGCGGTATTGGCATCCGGATAACGGGTTCCGCCCGGTATGGATATTTGCTGATAAGAATCAAAATAGATCTTATCGAAATTATATACCGGATAGCTGGCGGCTACTTCCACCGCCACTTCATCAGCATCTTTAATATGGGTGTTGTTATCCTCATCATCCGCAACGAAGGTGACAACATTGCGCCAGTTGCCAAACGATTGCGGAGATCCGTAGATTTTGATTTTGTTCAGCATGGAAGCGGCCTGATCAACATCATTAACCGGCAGGCGGCCAATGGCAATATCCAGTTTCGCATTGGGATCCAGTACATTACCGCCTTCATTGATATCCAGCAATCCATAAAAATCATCGCTCACAAATGAACTGGTAGCACTGACGGAATTAGCGCTTTGAAATGTCGGGATCAATCCCTGATTGCCGGCAATATTTCCCTTGTTGTCGTAGGAACCATCACCGAATAGACAAATATACCGCGGTAACGCTGTAGGATCCGTTCCGGCTCTTTGGTAAAACATCCTGGTAAAATCGCGAATGGCCACAATATCCAATGAGCCAGAAGAGAATTCATTATAAACCTGGTCAGTGCTAACTACATTTACGGACATGCCGGATGCCCGGTGAAAATCAGCCAGCTCATTGGCATAACTTAACAGTAAAGGCGGGGTAATAATCAGGTACGCAGCCTGGGGCAAGCCATGCAAGTCCTGGTTCGCTATTTTTCCGATAGCGGAAGGAGTGTATCCCTCCCCTTCTGCAAGAATCACAAACTCATGCAAAGTGTCACCCGGCAATACAAACTGCAGCTCGCTTCCATTGGCAACGACAGTCTGCTTGTAGCTGTTAACAGGATCGGTAACATCCAATATGATCAACGATGCATTGGCATTGCTGATAGTGTATTGTGCAACACTTCCTTCCGACCAGGATGCAATACTTCTGAATGACATCTGTGAGCCAGCCCAGGACAAATTTCTTCGCGCATTCACTTCAATATAGTTCAGCCATCCTGTGGCATCCTGGGCGATCCTGATGTAATCTAGTTTCACATCAAAATTGCCGGATGTAGCATTGAATGTACCTTCCATTGCCGCAATGTTTGCAAATGGGCAGGTATAGTCGCTGCAGACTTTTGTTATGTCAACGGCATCTATCGTTTGTCCTGCTGCTGACAACTTGAATGAATTGGAGGAATAGATGCTTTTTGAGGCAACCAAGGCAGTTACCTGCACCGGAACGGTGCTAACGATATTGTTAAAGCTGAATGGAAACAACTGAGATGTTTCAAACTCAAATGATTCTCCATACCAATCTCTGCCACTTTCCAGAAAATTTTCCGATTCCACTTCATGAAAAGCGTGGTCGTCGAACGTGTTGATCTGATTATTGGGAATTTGTACTGAAGATAACTGCTCCTTCATCCGCCTTCCGGTTCCGAGGTCAGTTGTTATGAAATAAAATGCCTCATTGGAATAAATATTCAGCTTATGAATAAATTTTCCAGCTATGGTATCGTATAACCATCGGTGCGGTCCACGTGCATAAAACTGTACATAGTCACCGGCATCAAATCGTCCATCCTCTTCCCCTTTCACCAAAATGGCATTCTCCTGTAAATCATCATACCGGGCTGTCGCATTTGCTTCCGGCAACATCCCTCCGCCATTTCCATAGATGCGGATATTTCTAGGGTCAATAACAGCGGTGTTGATGCCCAGTGCATCCAGAAAACTCTTATCCATTTTAAAAACGCCATCATTTTTCACTGCAATTTTATACCAGTTTCCGGTGGATAATACTGAATGTGCAGCATAGTTATCTCCACCCCTTGTACCCGCCGAAGGAGCCGGCTGTTCAAAACTGATGCTGTAGGTGAATGAAAGCAGCCGCTCAATCATACCGGTAGCCTGATTGCGGCGGAATGGAAGTATGGACAACTGAACAGAAGGAGCCTTTTTCTCGTATCCGACAGTTGCTTTTATGACAGGTGTGTTACCCACCGATTTGAAGAGATCGGCCGGAATTAATCCTGTTCCAATGACAGCAGGGGCATATACTTCATTGCGTAAAGTAACCACCGGCATGCCGTCAACAGGCGCAGCTACCGATTCAAAATAAAGGGGCAGATACCCATAAACCTGATCATCATAGGAAGCGCCTTCAAAATACATGGCAGCATGAAGACGATAATCCGAAAACTCAAATTGTTGCAATGTATCCGACCAGTTTAACGTTTTAGCTGCCGATATAACTTGTGCCCGCGCTGCGGTACACATCATAATCAATGAAAAAAGAATGGGAATTTTTCGCATGACAACCGGCAAACAAATTGGGATTTTCAAAGTGAATCTTTAAAAAATGTCGTTCTTTAACGGCGGATGACAATAATTATTTCAGGTCATTCATAAAGTTACGCTAAAAGTGTTAAACAGGATTTTGGTTCTGAAACGCGCAATATTAGGCATTATTTTCTTCTGCATTTTTGTGAGCAAAGCGCAGGCACAGGATGCTGAATTCAGCCAGTTTTTTAATGCTCCCCTCTACCTCAATCCCGCCTTTGCCGGCGTGGGTGAGGGTCCCAGGTTCTGCATTAATTACAGAAACCAGTGGGCTGCCCTCGACAATGCATTCATTACCTATGCGGCATCTTACGATCAGAATTTTGACGCTATCAATGGAGGGATAGGAATACAATTAGCATCCGACAGGCAGGCAAGCGGCTTGTTAACCTCCACCAGCGTGTCCGGCATTTATTCCTATCAGCTCAATATCAGTCCAAATGTCGGGATTAAGGCAGGTGCTTCCATTTCCTATGTACAAAAAAGGATTGATGCCAGTCAGTTGATTTTTGCAGAGAACATCAATCCGAATAATGGCGCAACCAATGGAACAGTATCCGTGGACCTGCCAGATGAAACCTCGCGGAGTATCGCTGACATCGGAGGCGGAATTGTTATTTATACCAAAAAATTCTACACCGGAATAGCTGTCAAGCATGTCACTTCTCCCAACGAATCATTTATTTCGACACAAGTGAGCCCATGGCCTGTGCGGGTTGCAGCCAATGCCGGCATAGAGCTGCATTCACCAAAGAGTGCACAGACGCCGGTTTACTTTTCACCGAACCTGCTGTATGTGCAGCAGGCCTCCTTTAAACAATTGAATGTAGGTGCCATTTTAGGTGTAGGAGTGATTTATGGAGGCATCTATTTCAGGACAACTTTGGGAAACAGCGATGCAGCGATCATACTCATGGGACTGAAACGGGGAATTTTTAAGTTCGGATACAGCTATGATGCTACCGTTTCCAACCTTGAAAAAAGTGGTGGCACCCATGAACTATCCATTGTGATGAATATGCATGATTCTAAAAAAGTACAGTTCAGGAGAAATGCCAAAAGGTTTAGTGATTGCCCGGAGGTATTCTGATTTTTTATGATTGCCTATGAAACCCAGCCGGATCAGCTAACAGCGTTGAAAGCAGAGCATGTGAATGGCTTTCATTGTCGGGTTTTTTGCATTAGCAAAAAATTAGCAGCGTAAGCTGAAAACATAAATGAAGTTATAAGCTATCTTTTGATCGTTTTGCCTGCTGATTCGAAAAATACATGCTGAAAGCAAAGAGTTGGTGGCAATTTTAATGATCCTTCACATCTATATCCATCGCTCCTTATTCTCCGAAAAAATTTGTCACCTCATAAACATAGCAGAATAAAACACAATGCGAAATGAGAAAAAAATCGGAACTGCGTTTCTTGCATACAATCAAAACAGGTAAGGGTTTAATAAAACTCGTTCATAACCTTAGAAAAATTCGAAGGAGAGCAAATATTAAAGGCGGAAAACGTTCATCACTTACGCAAAACCAAAAGAAATCAATTTTATCAAAGACCAATTCTAGATGCCATGTTTGTGGAATTGAAATCGACGTGAACAAATTTCAAGCAGATCATGTCAAATCACATAGTGCGGGTGGCAAACACGAAGAAAATAACTATTTACCTAGTTGCAGAACTTGTAATAGGTATCGTTGGAACTATGCTCCTGAACAATTGAAAATAATTTTGAAATTGGGAGTCTGGGCAAAAAGCCAATTGTTAAAAGAATCTGAGTTAGGAAAGGAAATAGCCAATAAATTTGTTAACCATGAACTGAATGTCAGAAAACGCCGTGTTTCGAAATAAAATCGTAGAATCTAGATTCATTGCAACTAATTCTAAAAGCTCCCACCTGTATGGGATTTGGCACCATAGCTCCTTCCGAATATTTCCTGGTCCACCGTCCTCTAATTAACTACAGTTACATCCTGACTGCTCTTTAACGAAAATTGTAATAAATTCAACATTAGTTTCCAGATCATGAAACCAGGTCGGTTGCACGGATCTCCGATGCCGGTAAGGCGCCAAGCCTTGACCAATTGCTTCCGTTGCCTTGCAGGGTACTGATTTTGAAATAAATAATTTACATTTGCGTTTACCTCACTCTTCACGTAATTTAACTTAAGATGCTGAAGCGGTCTTATATTACCACCGGTTCGCTGATGCTGGCATCAGCAGCCCTACTTTTTTCACTGAGCTCTTGCAAAAAAGAGCAATCTGCCACCACCGGCTGGAACTACAACGACAGCAAGTGGGGAGGCTTTGAAGTAAGAGAATTTGACGGTCAGGAAACCGGACCAGGTTTAACACTGGTGGAAGGCGGATCTTTTGTGATGGGCAACACCGAACAGAACCTGACCTATGACTTTGACAACATTCCCAAAAAGATTACGGTTTCTTCATTTTATATGGATGAGACGGAAGTGGCCAATGTTCACTACAGGGAATATCTTTACTGGTTAGGCCGCACTTTTGGTGCTGATTTCCCGGAAGTAGTGAAAAGGGCATTGCCTGATTCATTAGTTTGGCGCGATGAGCTGGCTTACAATGAGCCATATGTAGAATATTATTTCCGGCATCCAGCCTTTAATAATTATCCGGTAGTAGGTGTCAGTTGGGTGCAGGCTAATGACTATTGCGCATGGCGGACAGACCGTGTTAATGAGTGGATCATGATCCGGGAAGGCATCCTTGATAAAAATCCAAGCCAGGTGGATGAAGACAACTTCAATACACAATCGTACTTAGTTGGACAATACGAAGGCGCCATCAAGAAAAACCTGAAGGATCTCAATCCGAATGGCACCGGAGAAAGAAAGGTTCGCATGGAAGATGGCATTTTATTGCCTGAATACCGCTTGCCGACAGAAGCCGAATGGGAATATGCCGCGCTTTCACTGATCGGGAATAACCCTTATAAAGATGAAGAACTATACACGGACCGTCGAATTTATCCATGGAACCGTGATCAGATGCGCGATCCACAGCATGGCGGATGGCAAGGTGATTTCCTCGCCAACTTCAAACGCGGCAATGGAGATATGATGGGTGTCGCAGGCGGCTTGAATGACAATGCTGACATCACTGCACAGGTTACTTCCTTTCTGCCCAATGACTTCGGTCTTTACAATATGGCCGGCAACGTGAGTGAATGGGTTGCTGATGTGTACAGGCCGAATACTTTCTATGACGCCAATGACTTTAATGGCTTCCGTGGTAACGTATTCATGAAAGACAGCCTTGATGAAGAAGGTTACCACGTAATGAGTCGTTCGCCCCGGAAGAGTAATTAAAGTGCCGGTTTCCGGATGCTGAAAGTGCCAACCGGTTGAACTATCGCAGAAGCGACGTGATAAATTTCCTCGATGGCGATTCTTTGTCAGAGTTCAATACAATTATTCGTTACAACACCCTCATCAACGACAAGGCACGTGTCTATAAAGGTGGGTCATGGGCAGATATGGCTTACTATCTGTCACCCGAGCGCAGAGAAAGATTCCTGGATGAAAACCTTGCATTATCGACACTTGGATTCCGGTGTGCCATGGTGAGACTGGGTAGCCCAACTGGAAATGATTTCCCTTCCGGTAAAGAGTTTGATGCTCCGAAAAGAAAAAGTAGTCTTCCTTCGTTTAACTGTAAATCGTAAAGCCCTTCTCTTCACCGGAGAGGGCTTCGTGGCAGTTCTGTCCATAACGCTACCCGGAATAACCCAGTTGTAAAGCAGTGGACATAACGGACGCAAAACTGTTCTGCGTTTGCAGAGCATTTTATTTTCCTGATATATAACAGCAAACCCATAGCAGATCTGCAGCTCGATGCAGCGGAATTGATTCATTCAAAAACCCGGGTTAAACGGTCTCCATTGCCGATTCATTGTTCATCCGGACTATCGATATCTGCAAATAGATAAAGATCAGTTCATGGCATATCAAACGTCATATCTACAAATCTGCAGCTATCGCTCCTTTGTACCGTAAAATTTACCCTGCAACACTCATTTAATCTTAAATAACAAGCGATATGAAACGCATCATGATTTTGGGAGCCGGCACCGCTGGTACAATGATGGCTAATCACCTGCGGCATGAACTGGATCCGCTGGAATGGGAGATCACCATCATCGATGAAAGTGATACACATTATTATCAGCCGGGATATTTATTTCTTCCTTTCGACATATATGAACCGGAAGAGATCAAGAAACCCATCCACGATTTCATACCTCACAGGGTTAATTTCATGCAGGAAAAGCTGGCGAAGATCTTACCGGATGAAAAGAAAATCATCTCGGAAAACGGAGATACTTTTCACTATGACCTGCTGATAGTGGCCACGGGAACAAAACCTGCACCCGAAGAAACGGAAGGTATGTTAGGGCCGGAGTGGAAAAAAAGCGTTTTTGATTTTTATACTTATAACGGCGCCCTGGACCTCCGCAATAAACTTCGCGATTGGGAAGGCGGAAAACTGGTGGTACACATTACCGAAATGCCGATTAAATGCCCGGTGGCTCCTCTTGAATTTGCCTTTCTCGCCGATTCCTACTTCCGCCATAAGCACATGCGTGATAAGGTAGAGATAACATTTGTTACACCCATGAGCGGCGCTTTTACCAAGCCCAAAGCAACGGAAGCACTGGATCACTTGCTGACTGAAAAAAATATTCAGATAGTGGCCGATTTTGCAATCGAGAGAGTTGACAATGAGCACAAAAAGATAATTGACTACGGCGGTACGGAAGTAGAGTTTGACTTACTGGTAACGGTACCCACCAATAAAGGTGATGAACTCATCGGCAGGTCAGGGCTGGGCGATGAACTGAATTATGTACCCACCCATAAAGGCACCTTGCAATCCAAAGCATATCCGGATATTTTCGTTTTGGGTGATGCCAGCAACCTGCCTGCCTCCAAAGCGGGATCAGTTGCGCATTTTGAAGCAGAGATCCTTACTGAAAACATCAAACGGTATATAGAAGGACAGCCGCTGAAAGAAGAATTTGACGGCCATGCAAATTGTTTTGTTGAAACAGGAAACGGCAAAGCCCTATTACTTGACTTCAACTATTCCCACGAACCGGTGGAAGGTGAATTTCCAATTCCAGGTATTGGCCCTTTGAGACTATTGAAAGAAAGCAGGATGAACCACATGGGAAAAATGGCATTCCGGTGGATTTACTGGCACATGCTCCTGAAAGGAACACATATTCCTTTCGTTTCCACCGCCATGTCGGAAAGCGGAAAACATTATGACTCACCCAAAAATAACTAATCATGGAAAAGTTAATTGCAGGCAAAACCATTGCAGTAAATGAAGAAGGCTACCTCACCAACTTCAGCGAATGGAACAAAGAAATAGCGGAGGAAATTGCGAAAGAAGCAAGCATCACACTCACGCCGAGACATTGGCAGGTACTGTCTTATTTGCAGGAGGAATACAAAAAAGAAGTGCCTCTCAGCATCAGGAAAGTGGGTAAAAGTGGTGTGGTGGACATTAAGGAGTTCTACCAGCTATTTCCGCAAGGGCCCCTGAAAACAGCCACCAGGATTGCGGGTATTCCAAAACCGGTAAGCTGTATCTGATTCAACCTTTAAAATCAAACTACTATGAACACAAATAACGGTATCATCAAAAAAATGATGATCATCCTCTCGAAAGCCACGCTGGAGAGTGTTTATGCCGCCTTCATTCTTGCAAATGGTGCAAGGTCAGAAGGTATTGAAGCCGAAATGTTCTTTACTTTTTTCGGCCTGGAAGCAGTTCACAAAGAACGGCTGAATCACCTGCACATCGCTACAGTAGGTAATCCTGCCATGCACCTGCCAACGATGGTAGGCGGATTACCCGGCATGGAGGCTGTTGCCACCAGCATGATGAAGAAAGAGATGGAAAAAATTGATATACCGGATGTGCCTGAATTTCTCGACATACTCAAAGCCTCCGGTGTAAAAATGTGGGCCTGCAAACTGGCGATGGACATGTTCCATTATAAGAAGGAAGACCTCAGTGAAAATATTGAAGGAGTGCTGACCGTAGGTGGTTTTTATAACCGCGCAAATGGCGAAGGCACTCACATGCTTTTCATCTGAGATCAGGATTTATAGCAGCGTTTCAATTGAACCCGCATTTTGCAGTTTATACCTGACAAAACAGGCGCTGATTTCATCAGCGCCTGTTGGTTGTCATCAACAATTTATCAGTCAGTTCAGACTGATTTCCCTTTACTGTTGAATGGTTAGTTTCCGGTATGAAGTTTTTCCATCAACAATTAGCTGCACGTAATAAGAACCTGCTGCCCACTCACTGAAATCAAAAGTCTTCTTTAATTCATCCGCCGTTTTGCCAAAAGCATAGTCATACACAGGCTGGCCTACCAGATTATA
>JBGAWA010000182.1:0-2092 GCA_044227805.1 Chitinophagales bacterium
CGAAAAGTGAATCAGAATGGCGTTGGCATTCTTTTCAAACTCTGAAAATACCATCGGATGACTCATTTTAATAGAAACAATTACTGGCTTGCCTTTCATCTTCCTGTAGGTATCATTGATCATACCCAGGTCCGTGGTATTGGTGGCGGTACTCTTTTTGTTCTTGTAGGTGCGATTCGTAAAGCTCTCAAGTGGATCGCCACCGGCTAAACTGGTTTCACGGGCCTGCTTTGCTGTATATTCACCGTATTGTAAAGAGACTGGCACGTAACCTGTACCGCCTTTTTTTACATCGGCTTGATTATACCCAATTCCAGAATACGGGCTGTTCACAAATACCAGTGCCAAATCCGCCTCCTCAGGATTATCGGTCACGTTGAAATATTTTTTCACGACATCAATGTTAACCGGATATTCCAAAGATTCCGGGGTCTCCATGCCTAAAAAATTTCTGCCGGCCGGAGTAAATTTCTTTGGAATATAAACTGTCTTATTTTTTGTAAGTGGTAATGTATTGACTTTATTCTTCACCAAAACAATCGACTTCAACTGAGCCTCATATCCCGCTTTCATGTATTCGGGTTTACCCACTATGTTTTTTGATTCCTCAGGATTCAGATAGGGGTTTTCGAATAGTCCGGTGCGGAAAATATTCATCAGCAACCGAACTCCTGATTGCTCCATCCGGGCACGCATAAATTCTTCACCATGTTCTTTCGAGCCTATGTTGTATGCTTCCAGGACAGGACCTTTTTCGTTATTGCCTCCAAATTGATCTACCCCTGCCATCAATAATTTGTAGTGACGCTCGGCTATGGTAAGTTTTTCAACACCCCAGGGCTTACCGGCAATGAACATATCAAGTGCTGTTTCATCACCTGTCACACCCCAATCAGTACACACCACACCTTCGTACTGATATTTGTCACGCAGCAGATCCTGAATGATATACTTGTTATAAGCATTGCCTACGTTTTCATTATTCTTCGTATCCTGATTATAGGAGATGGTATAATAAGGCATAACCGCGGATGCCATTTTTGTTTTTCCGGTTAGCTTGAATGCGCCTTCTGTAAAGGGGATCATATGCATGGCAAAATTATTTCCCGGATACACCGCATATTTTCCAACGCCATAATGTGCATCACGTCCGGCTTCACCTGATCCACCACCCGGCCAATGTTTTACCATGGCATTCACACTTTCATAACCCCAGCCATCGCTAATCTCTTTATCACCAGATGAAGTCTGAAAACCATCAATATAAGCCCTGCCCATATCGGTTGATAATTGAGGATTTCTCCGAAAGTACCATCTACCCGTAACCAGCGAGTTCGGTAGCGATATCAATCTGCGGTGAAAGTGCAGTGGCAATTCCCAACGCTCGATATTCTTTGGCTGCAATCTTACCAAAGGATTCTACCAGGCCTGCATCAAAAGTAGCAGCCATTCCCAGGGAACTGGGCCACATCGAAATCCTGCCGCCAGCACCTTCATTGTATTCCGTATTGGCAACAGTGCCGTGCCGTGGGTCGGAACTCGTGTTACTGGGAATTCCCAGGCCAATTCCCTCCACCAGGGCTTGCATATTGTTATTCCATTGCGCGGCAACCTCAGGACTTTCTACAGAAGTAATCAGTACGTGACGCAAGTCATCTTTCGTTAAAAATTCTTTTTGCTGATCAGAAAGATCAGAAGCTGCAGCCCCACTTTCGCTAAAGGACTTTCCATTGTAGGTAGCAGCAAAAAAGCCGCGATTTTGAGCCGGAATAGATTGGTGCCGGCTATACAACATCAGCCCAGCAATTTGTTCTACGCTCATTTTTGACGCTAAATCTTTTGCTCGATCCAACGCAGGCAAACGCCAGTCTTCATACTTATCGAGTTGACCATTTTTATTGAGATCCTTAAAGCCTAAGCGATCTACGGTAAGGATCGCGACACCTGAAGTTGACGAATAGCCCAGTGTTTTGCCACCTTCGTTTGTAACGATTTTTATTCCATTTGATTCTGTCTCTGTCCACTTCGGTCCACAGCCAACCACTAAGATCAGCAATAGACCTGAAAATGAAATTTGTGTGAAGTGCTTCAT